>NZ_BAAACY010000032.1:0-34753 GCF_039521925.1 Virgibacillus salarius
CGTTATCCGTGAGTATAAAAGCAGCTGTGTTACTTCATGCTAGCGTTGTAGATCCTGATAATAGCGAAGGCCGGCCACTTCAACTCCTGTGGGAAATGTTTGACCTGAAGATCCACTTTTTTGAGCGTGTTTTGCTAAAAAAGTTAGCGGAAGGACAAACCCCACGGAAAGGGAAGTGGGCAGCCGGAGTGGCGGTCAAGCAGTAGCTATTATTCCATAATAGCTACTAGAGAAAGCGTAAATCTGAGCATTTAGTGATAAGGACTGAGCGAATTTTGCTCAGTTTTTCTAATTTGCAGAACATATGCAATTGCTTATACGGAAAATATCATATTAAATTGGAAGTTATATTGTACAAGGAGGGTTACTTGCGTAAATACATTCGTATGATATATATTGAAATTACTTTGTGAAGTGGGTAAGATAAATATTGATGTCAATTTAAAAATCGGGGGAAAAGGAATGTATTGGTATTACTTAATTGCTCTATTCATTATCGGCTTGGATCAACTAACAAAATGGATGATTGTTCGATCAATGGAACTTGGAGAACAAATCACGGTTATTAATAATTTCTTCTACATAACATCTCATCGTAATACTGGAGCAGCATGGGGGATTTTAGAAGGCCAGATGGTGTTCTTTTATATTGTAACAGCTATTGTTGTAGTAGGTGTTATCTATTACATGCAAAAACACGCGAAGGAGAGTAAGACCTTAGCAGTTTCGCTTAGTCTTGTATTAGGTGGGGCAATTGGTAATTTCATTGATCGTCTATTTCGTCAGGAAGTGGTTGATTTCTTTGATTTTATTATTTTCGGCTATGATTTCCCAATATTTAATGTAGCTGATTCTAGTTTAGTTATTGGTGTAGGTTTAATAATCATTGCAATGCTTATCGATGAAGCAAAGAAAGGAAAAGCAAAATCATGAAACCGTTAGAGCATACTATAACAGAAGAACAACATCGCGTTCGTATTGATAAAGTATTAGCTGATCTAAACAAAGATATGTCCAGATCACAGGTACAAACTTGGATAACACAGCAACTTGTTTTAGTAAATGGAGAAGTGGTCAAAGCTAATTATAAATGTCAATTGGGTGACCATATAGAATGGTCCATTCCTAAAGCAGAACCATTACAATTAGCTCCTGAGGCTATTGAATTAGATATAATTTATGAAGACAGTGATTTATTAGTCGTAAATAAACCAAAAGGAATGGTTGTTCATCCATCTGCAGGTCATCAACATGGTACACTTGTTCATGCGCTGCTATATCATTGTGAAGATCTATCAGGAATTAATGGAATAGAACGTCCAGGAATTGTCCACCGGATTGATAAAGATACGAGTGGTTTGTTAGTCGTGGCAAAAAATGATCAAGCACATCAGCACTTATCTAAGCAATTAGCGAATAAGGATATAAAAAGAAAATATCATGCTATGGTTCACGGCAATATTCCACATGAAAAAGGATTAATTGATGCACCGATTGGTAGAGATCCAAAAGATCGACAAAGAATGGCTGTTGTGGAAAATGGGAAGCCTGCGGTTACTCATTTTCAAGTTATAGAACAATTTTCCGATTATACACATATTGAATGTCAATTAGAAACGGGAAGAACACATCAAATACGTGTTCATATGAAATATATTGAATACCCGTTAGTTGGTGATCCAAAGTACGGTCCAAGAAAAACGATAGATGTAAACGGACAAGCTCTCCACGCAAAGGAGATCGCGTTTACACACCCAACCACTAAAGAATGGATGCATTTTGAAGTAGATTTACCTGATTATTTCCAAGAGTTGATTGACTACATTCGTAAAATGTATTGACAATCAAACCATGGTTTGTAATAATAAAACAGACGAATAAATATGATCCTTTAACTATAGCCCCGTGAGGCTAAAAAGGTTACGGAAATTGATGCAACATCGGAATCCAAATCCCTTTTCCTCATGGAGAAAAGGGATTTTTGTGTGCAATTTAACATATAAACATGTTGGGTCTAACCCAAATTTTTCTTATGATTGGTTGGTGGAAAAATGAAAAAGAAAACGGATATTTTAGATAAGCCGGCAATAAACAGAGCCTTAACAAGAATTGCTCATGAAATTCTAGAAAAAAACAAAGGTGGGGACGACCTTGTACTTGTAGGAATAAAAACAAGGGGTGTTCCACTGACCAAACGATTACAGGAGAAAATTAAACAAATTGAAACGATCGAAGTGCCAATCGGTGAATTGGATATCACCTTATATCGTGACGATTTAGATAAGGCCACGGAAGGTGAAGACCCGGATTTAAAGGAAACAAATATTCCAGCAGATATAACTGGAAAAAAAGTTATATTATTAGATGACGTTCTTTTTACTGGGAGAACTGTGCGAGCAGCGATGGATGCTGTTATGGACTTAGGAAGACCTTCGCAAATTCAGCTCGGCGTCTTGGTCGATCGTGGCCATCGCGAACTACCCATTCGAGCAGACTATGTAGGGAAAAATATTCCGACATCAGAAAAAGAGATTATTATGGTTCAATTAGAAGAAATCGATGGAAAAGAAGATACTGTTTCGATATATGAAAAATAGGAATTAACCTTCTTTAGAAAGTAAATGAATAAAAACTGTATACGAAACCTTTAATCAGATACGAGAGATCTGAAAGGTTGCCCAGACCTACGTGTGTTCTTCTCTACACGTATACCTCTTTGCGACCTTTAGGCAAAGAGGTTTTTTTATGAAAATTAAAAATATGCATGGATAAGGAGGAACTATGCGACATTTTTTTTCTGTGAATCAGTTAAAGGAAGATGAAATTATTCGCGTTTTACATCAGGCAGAACAATTACGGTTACAGCAACAATCATTTACGAAGCAATTATTCGCTGCGAATTTATTCTTTGAGCCCAGTACGAGAACAAAAATGAGTTTTATAGTTGCTGAGCGTAAATTGGGCATGGACGTGCTTGATTTTCATGCTGATTATTCTAGTACACAAAAAGGTGAATCATTATACGATACGGCAAAAACATTCGAAGCTATAGGTGCTAACCTATTAGTTATTCGACATCAAGCAGATTATTGGATGAATGAATTGAAGAATCAACTTAGTATCCCAATTATTAATGCAGGAGCTGGTAAAGCAGAGCATCCAACGCAGTGTATGCTTGATTTACTAACAATCTATCAGGAATTCCAACAATTCCATGGGATTAAAGTTGTTATTGCAGGTGATATATTGCATAGCAGAGTGGCAAATTCCAATGCACATACATTACGTAGGCTTGGAGCAGAGGTGTATTTTGCTGCTGCTGACGGTTGTAAAGATAACAATCTTGATTTCCCTTATCTGTCCATCGACGAAGCAGTAGAATGTTGCGATGTTCTTATGCTATTACGCATTCAGCATGAAAGACATCGGGAAATTTTCATAAACAACAAAGACTACTTAAGAAAATATGGATTAACAAAGGAACGGGAAAGGAAAATGCATCCGAAAGCAATTATTCTACATCCCGCACCAATTAACCGAGGAGTAGAGATTGATACGGAATTAGTAGAATGCGAACGTTCTAGAATTTTCAAACAAATGAACAACGGTGTGTATACACGTATGGCCATTATTAAAAAACTATTGCAGGAACGGGGGATTATCCATGAAACGATTGCTGAAAAACGTAAAAAAACTGTCATCAACGGGTGAACTAGAGAGCTGTGAGCTTCTCATTGAAGGTACATCTATTACAAAAATAGCTTCTAGGATAACGGAGAGAGCTGATCAAATGATTGATGGAAAAGGGAATCTATTGGCTCCAGGTTTTATAGATGTGCACATCCACTTACGAGAACCTGGTGGTGAACATAAGGAAACGATTTTTACAGGTACTAATGCTGCTGCTAAAGGTGGATATACGACTGTTTGTGCAATGCCAAATACGAATCCAGTACCAGATAATACGACTACTATTCAAAATATATTAGAAAGTATAAAAGCAGAAGCTGTGGTTCGTGTTCTTCCATATGCTGCCATAACAAAAAAACTGCAAGGTAAAGAACTAGTTGATATAAAAGAAATAGCCCAAACAGACATTTTTGCTTTCACAGACGATGGTGTGGGCGTTCAAACGGCGGATCACATGCTTCAGGCTATGAGGGAAGCAAAGGCATGTAATAAAGTAATCGTTGCTCATTGTGAAGATAATTCTATTGTCTATGGTGGTGTGATGCATGATGGTGAAGTTAGCAAACGTATGCAGATGCCAGGCATTCCAGCTTTGAGCGAATCGGTACAAATTGCAAGAGATGTACTGCTAGCTGAAGCAACTGGATGTCATTATCATGTATGTCACGTTAGTACAAAGGAGTCTGTCCGAATTATTCGCGATGCGAAGCGGGCGGGAATTCATGTAACAGCTGAAGTAACGCCACATCATTTATTACTTAATGAGTCGGCAATCACAACAGATGATGCGAATTTTAAAATGAATCCTCCTTTACGTGCAAAGGAAGATCAGCAAGCCTTATTAGAAGGATTGTTGGATGGCACAATTGATTTTATTGCAACAGATCATGCACCACATGCGAAGGAAGAAAAAGAACGTGGTTTTCTAGAGGCGCCATTTGGGATTGTCGGACTAGAAAATGCATTTTCTTTGCTCTATACATACCTTGTTCAAACAGGGAAAATTACACTCAAACAGCTTATCGATTGGCTAACGATCAAGCCGGCAGAAATATTTCAACTACCATACGGCAAGCTCGATGTTGGTAGTGTCGCAGACTTAACTTTAATAGATTTGAAAAAGTCATTAACCATTGATAAAGAAACGTTTTATTCAAAAGGTAAAAATACACCTTTCCATCAATGGGAGGTTACAGCTATTCCAGTTTTAACAATTTCGGAAGGAAACATAGTCTATGAGGAGGATCTAAAATGACGAAACGACAGCTTATATTAGAAGATGGATCGGTATTTGTTGGTGAAAGGTTTGGAAGCGAACAAGAAACAACTGGAGAAATTGTCTTTAACACAGGGATGACTGGTTATCAAGAAATTATAACAGATCCTTCGTATTGTGGTCAGATTGTCATGATGACATATCCACTGTCGGGGAATTACGGCATCAATCGAGATGATTTTGAAACGGTAACACCGTTTATTCATGGTTTTATTGTGAAAGAAGTTGCTGACTATCCTTCTAATTTTCGTAATGAGGAGACGTTAGATCATTACTTAAAAGCGAATGGTATACCTGGAATTTCTGGTATTGATACACGAAAGTTAACAAAGATTATTCGAAAATATGGAACGATGAAAGCTAAAATTGTGAATGCAGAAGTCCAGCCAGAAAAAGTTATCTCCCAGCTTAAAGGAATAACATTGTCGAGAAATCAGGTTTCACAAACATCAACGATTAAACCGTATGTGGTTCCTGGAAGAGGGAAACGAGTGGTAGTGGTTGATTGTGGTATGAAGCATGGAATTCTTCGTGAACTAACAAAACGTGATTGTCATATTACGGTCGTTCCTTATAACTATAGCGCAGAAAATATAGTACGTATCAAACCAGATGGCATTATGCTTACGAATGGTCCAGGAGATCCAAAAGATGTTCCAGAAACAATCAACATGATTAGACAGGTAATTGGCAAAATCCCGGTTTTTGGTATTTGCTTAGGACACCAATTATTAGCACTTGCATGTGGAGCAGATACAGAAAAAATGAAGTTCGGTCATCGTGGATCTAACCATCCAGTAAAGGATATCCGAACGAATCGAACATATATTACATCCCAGAATCATAGCTACGCTGTAAAACAAGCATCTTTAATACAAACGGATTTAAAGCTTACACAAATTGCGCTTAACGATAATACCGTAGAAGGAATTGAACATTCTATTTACCCCGCTTTCTCTGTACAGTATCATCCAGAAAGCTCACCAGGGCCAGAAGATACAAGTTATTTATTTGATTCATTCTTAAAAATGATGGAGCAGGTAAAAAAGGAGGAAAAGGTATATGCCTAAAAACACTTCAATAAAAAAGATTTTAGTAATAGGCTCTGGACCGATTGTTATTGGCCAGGCGGCAGAGTTTGATTATTCGGGAACACAGGCTTGTCAAGCATTAAAAGAAGAGGGATATACCGTATTATTGGCCAATTCTAATCCAGCAACGATTATGACGGATCATACGGTAGCTGATAAGGTCTATATGGAACCTCTAACGGTTGAATTTTTAACAAAAATTATTCGCACAGAACAGCCAGATGCTTTATTACCAACACTTGGTGGTCAAACAGGACTGAATTTGGCAGTAGCGTTGAACGAAACAGGCATATTAGCTGAATATCATGTAGATTTATTAGGAACATCCTTAGAGGCTATTCAAAAGGCAGAGGATCGTGAGAAATTTAGAAATTTAATGAATGAATTGGCTGAACCGGTTCCAGCTAGTCAGATTGTCAACACGGTGGAACAGGCTTGTGCGTTTGCGGAGGAAATTGGTTATCCAGTCATTGTTCGACCAGCCTATACGTTAGGTGGCACAGGTGGTGGAATGTGTAATAGTGAAATAGAATTAAAAGAAATTGCACGAAATGGTCTGGCTTTATCGCCTGCTAGTCAATGCTTGATTGAGAAGAACATAGCAGGATTTAAGGAAATTGAATACGAAGTGATGCGAGATAAAAATGATCAAGCCATTGTCGTGTGTAATATGGAAAATGTTGATCCAGTAGGCATTCATACAGGGGATTCCATCGTTGTTGCACCTTCTCAAACATTAAGTGATCGCGAGTATCAGCTATTACGAAATGCCTCGCTAAAAATTATTCGGGCATTAGAAATTGAAGGAGGATGTAATGTCCAGCTTGCAATAGATCCTAATAGCTTTCAATATTACATTATTGAAGTAAATCCAAGAGTTAGTAGATCCTCAGCACTTGCGTCGAAAGCTACAGGCTATCCAATTGCTAAAATGGCCGCTAAAATTGCTGTTGGTTTAACACTGGATGAGATTATTAACCCGATAACCGGCAAAACCTATGCATGCTTTGAACCAGCACTTGACTACGTTGTGTCAAAAATTCCTCGATTTCCGTTTGATAAGTTTACTGCAGGCGATCGCTATTTAGGAACACAGATGAAAGCTACAGGGGAAGTAATGGCAATAGGTCGTAACTTTGAAGAATCATTGTTAAAGGGCATTCGCTCACTAGATATTGGAACAGAGCAATTATGGCTAGCCAATTTAGAATGTACAAGTGATGATGAATTAAAACAGCGGTTGCAAAAGGCGGATGATGAAAGGATCTTTGTTTTAGCGGAAGCTTTACGTAGAAAGTTGTCTGTTGACGAGATATTTCAATTAACAAAAATAGATCGATTTTTCTTAAATAAGTTACAGCGTCTCATCATCATTGAAGAGAAATTAAAGCGTAACAAGCAGGAACCTTCCATGCTTTTAGAAGCTAAGCGCCTTGGGTTTTCCGATGCACATATTGCTCGTTTATGGGAGCAATCAGAGGATGATATATACAACTATCGAATCAAACAAAATGCTTTGCCTGTTTATAAAATGGTCGACACTTGTGCAGCTGAATTTGAATCGGAAACGCCGTATTTTTATAGTACCTATGAAGAGGAAAATGAGTCTATTCAATCTGAGCAGAAGAAAATCCTTGTACTTGGGTCTGGGCCAATTCGGATTGGTCAAGGGATCGAATTTGATTATGCGACGGTTCATTCCGTGTTAGCGATCAAGGAGATGGGATATGAAGCCATCATCATGAACAGTAATCCGGAGACTGTTTCCACTGATTTCAGTATTTCAGATAAATTATATTTCGAGCCATTAACATTAGAAGACGTGATGCATGTAATCCAGTTAGAACAGCCAGAAGGTGTTATTGTTCAATTCGGTGGTCAAACTGCCATTAATTTAGCGGCAGGACTTGAACGTCGAGGTGTGAAGATATTAGGGACAAATTTAGAAGCGATTGATCGAGCAGAGGATCGAGACAAATTTGAGCTATTAGTAGATGACTTACAGCTCTTAAGACCACAGGGGAAAACGGTGTTAAATATGGAAAAAGCGAGAGAGGTAGCTAACACGATTGGTTACCCTGTGTTAGTAAGACCTTCTTATGTCATTGGTGGAAGTAGAATGGAGATTGTTTATAATGACCATGAATTAGAATCATATCTTGCTAAGACAGATCATGTTGCAGACTCTCATCCAATCTTAATTGACAAATATATTACCGGTATGGAGGTAGAAGTTGACGCGATAAGTGATGGCGATACGGTTATCATCCCGGGTATTATGGAGCATATTGAACGTGCCGGTGTTCACTCTGGTGATTCAATAGCCGTGTATCCACCCCAACGAATAAGTGAATCTGTGAAACAAAAATGTTTGGATGCAGCTACTCGTATTGCCTATGCGCTTCAAGTTAAGGGGCTGATTAACATTCAATTCATTGTTTGTGATCAAGCGGTATACGTACTTGAAGTAAACCCAAGAGCAAGTAGAACAATTCCATTCTTAAGTAAGATCACTGGTGTAACGATGGCAAATATTGCTACGAAATGTATACTTGGGGAAAAGCTTCAGGAGATGGGCTACGTAACGGGAATCTTACCTGAAGACGATCAAGTATCCGTTAAAGTACCTGTGTTCTCGTTTGAGAAGCTTCGTAGTGTTGATACCATTTTAGGTCCAGAAATGAAATCTACTGGTGAAGCCATCGGTTATGATAAGACATTAGAAAAAGCATTATATAAAGGGCTTATCGCATCAGGAATTAAATTACCACAAGAGGGAGCAGTGCTATTAACGGTTGCTGATAAAGATAAACAGGAGATGCTTGGAAATGCAGAGCGATTTCATCAATTAGGCTTTCAATTATACGCTACCGAAGGAACTGCAGCTTATATTCGAGATGCTGGAATACCAGTTACTAAAGTAGAAAAAATTGGTGCAGAGAAACCAAATGTCCTTTCGATTATTGAAAATGGGGAAGTACAATATGTAATCAATACGTTAACTTCAGGACAGCAGCCACGTTCAGATGGATTTAGAATTCGTAGAGAATCTGTGGAACATGGTATTGCTTGTTTAACAAATTTAGATACTGCAAATGCAATCCTTAATGTAATAGAATCTATGACATTTCAAGCTAAACCGATGCAGCAAAAAGAGGTTGTCATCTTATGATGCGTAAAGAGAACATGGTTATTTTAAAGAAAAGCCCCATAGCGCAAGATACCATCGAAATGGTGCTTGAGAACAAATATATAAGCAATACAGCAGTGCCTGGACAATTTTTGCACCTACAGTTGAAAGGGCATATGCTAAGACGCCCAATATCTATATCTCAGGTTGATGAACATGCGGAAACAGTCACGATTCTTTTTAAAGTTGTTGGTAGTGGTACGAAAGAATTAGCTTCCTATCCCATTGGAAATTCCATCGATGTACTTGGTCCAAGCGGAAATGGTTTTCCGCTTGAACCTAAAGCTAATTCAACAATTCTTATTATAGGAGGCGGTATCGGTGTACCTCCACTCTACTATTTGGCACGAAAATTAAAAGAGCAACAGGTGAATATTGTCTCTGTATTAGGCTTCCAAACCAAAGAGAGTGTGTTCTATGAAGAAAAATTTGCTGAACTCGGTCGGACAATTATTGTAACTAATGATGGCAGTTATGGTAGAAAAGGATTCGTAACCAACGTATTAGACGATGTAAGTAGTATTGATTGTTATTACTCATGTGGACCATTACCGATGTTACAGGCTATTACCGCTCAAATGGCAGGAAAACATGGGTATATCTCTTTGGAAGAGAGAATGGGCTGTGGAGTAGGCGCTTGCTTTGCTTGTGTCATTCCTACAGATGATTGCGGAGGCTATAAAAAGATTTGCAAAGATGGTCCTGTATTTCCTGCACAGGAGGTGCAACTAGTATGAGCTTGGCGATTGAATTACCTGGTTTATCATTAAAAAATCCAATTATGCCTGCTTCGGGATGCTTTGGGTTTGGTAGAGAATATAGTCAATTTTATGACTTGAACAAATTAGGTGCCATCGTTATGAAAGCTGCCACAATGGAACCTAGATTTGGGAACCCAACTCCACGAGTCGCCGAAACAGCAGCTGGGATGTTGAATGCCATTGGATTACAGAACCCTGGTGTTAGTAGCATTATAGAAAATGAAGTGCCTTTTTTAGCAAGCTTCTCCACACCAATCATCGCAAATATTGCTGGTAGTACGTTAGAAGAATACGTAGAAGTAGCAAAAGCATTTAATGAAGCAGGTGACGTTACTGCCTTAGAACTGAATATTTCCTGCCCAAATGTTAAGGAGGGCGGGATCCAGTTTGGAACAGATCCAAAGATGGCAGCAAAGGTAACAGAACGTGTTAAAAAGGCAAGTAATCTACCTGTCTATGTTAAACTCTCACCAAATGTATCAGATATTGGGACAATGGCAAAAGCAGTAGAATTAGCTGGAGCCGATGGGTTATCGATGATAAATACACTTACTGGAATGCAAATGCATTTATCTGCAAAACGTCCTTTACTGGCAAATAAAACGGGAGGGTTATCTGGACCAGCAATTAAACCAGTAGCGATACGAATGATTTATGAAGTAAAAAAGCAAGTCAATATTCCAATAATTGGGATGGGAGGAGTAGTAAACGCGGAAGATGCTCTTGAGTTTTTATTAGCGGGAGCTAGTGCGGTGGCTGTAGGTACGGCAAATTTTCAAAACCCTTATGTCTGTATAGAAATTATCGAACAACTACCAAAAACATTAGCTGCGTATGGTTTTAATTCCGTAAATGATGCAATTGGAAAGGGGATATGTTCATGAAGACACCAATATATCTTGCATTGGATTTTCCCAATTGGGAACAAACGAAAACGTTTCTTGAACAAAATGATTTACATGGTGTACCAGTAAAGGTTGGTATGGAGTTATTTTATAAAGAAGGGCCCATCCTTATCGAACGATTAAAAGAAAATGGACATGCTATCTTTCTTGATCTAAAGCTTCATGACATTCCAACAACGGTGATGCGTGCTATGGAAAATATTGCTAAGCTGGAAATAGATATGGTAAATGTTCATGCCCTTGGAGGCAGTGAGATGATCAAACTGGCCAAGGAAGGGCTTATAAATGGCAATCCAAATTTCCAAACGAAATTGCTCGCAGTAACCATTCTAACCTCGATGGATCAATCGATAATGAATCAGGAAATGCTAATTTCAGGTGATGTAGAAGCAAATGTCCTTCATTTTGCAACGTTTGCTAAACAGTTTGGGGCTGACGGAGTTGTCTGTTCTGTACTTGAGGCGAAGGCTGTGAAGGAACAATGTGGGACTTCGTTTCTAACCGTAACTCCAGGAATTAGGCTCACTAATACCGATAATAATGATCAAAAACGAATTGCAACACCTTCTTTCGCCAGAGGTAACGGGTCAGACTTTATTGTTGTGGGTAGAACCATTACAAAAGCAGATAATCCAAATAAAGCATATAAACAATTAAAAGAGGAGTGGAAAAATGCAGGAGCATGACCACATCGTACGTGAATTACTAAGAATCAAAGCTGTACAAATAAAAACAGATGGGTATTTTACTTGGACTTCTGGTATACAGTCGCCAATTTACTGTGATAATCGTCTAACCATGTCTTATCCTGAAGTACGCAAACAGATTACCACATCCTTTATTAAACGAATGAATGATTTGCAAATAAAGCCTGATATGATTGCTGGATGTGCTACTGCTGGAATACCACATGCAGCTTGGTTAGCAGATGAATTAAACCTACCGATGATCTATGTTCGATCAAAACCAAAAGGTCATGGAAAAGGTAATCAGATTGAAGGCGAATTAGAGTCTGGTAAACAGGTGCTTGTTATTGAGGACCTCATTTCCACTGGTGGTTCTTCGATTGAAGCTGCGCAAGCAATTGAAAAAAATGGTGGAAAGGTTTGTTCTGTATTTGCTATTTTCACCTATGGATTAGCTACTGCAGAAACAGCTTTTACTGAAGCGGGTTTTTCCCACCATACCATTACGGGCTTTGATCAATTAGTGAATGCGCTACTATTAGATAAAGAAATTACAGAAAATGAAAAGCAAAAGTTATTAAAATGGAGAGAGGACTTGGGGAAAATCAATAGTCGTTTTAATAGCTAAAGTGTTCCTTATGTTATAAGTCTAACATATTGTTAATTGATTGCAGAAAGGGTTAGGGACGAACCTAAAATAGTTAACTCAAAAGCCGTGAAACAAAAATAAATGTTGATACGAAGCGCGGTCAAAGGACATAGACTCCCACGGGTACGGCCTCAGCTACTTTGGTAAAGAAAAACACGTGGATCTTCGGACTCGTGCTGTTTTCGCTGGATAAGGAAGGCTTCAGCAGGGATACATCGTAGCAGAAAAAGCGTTCTTTTTCAAGGAGTCTCGTATATTTTAGGTGCTATATTAATTATTTTATCAAAGAACGAATGATAATTAATTTGAAATAATTTTCATTCGTTTTTTGATTGTTTCTTCATTACTTTTGTCTCAGCCTCTCTTACTGCCAGTTATAGGCTATATGCGGGATAAAAAGGTCTTTAGGCCTTTCTTATAAGTTAAGAAAGTATAAAATCAGTGCAATGACTGCGTTAAACCAAGTAGTTATTTTGAAATGTTTGATGTATATTGGCAATGCTCCGACTAATTACTTCGCTTTCCGCAGGCACGGCCTCAACTAACTTTGCAAAGAAGAACACGTTGCAAAGTGGATTTTCGGCTCGCGCTAATCCCGCAGGAGTCTACGTAATTAGTCTCCGCTATGAGAAGGTGCAACAATTCTTGTCATAAGTAATAGGTTGACTTTTTTTACAATGGGTAAAGTGAAAATCGTTATCCGTGAGTATAAAAGTAGCTGTGTTACTTCATGCTAGCGTTGTAAGGCCGGCCCACTTCAACTCCTGTGGGAAATGTTTGACCTGAAGATCCACTTTTTTGAGCGGGTTTTGCTCAAAAAAGTTAGCTGAAGGACAAACCCCACGGAAAGGGAAGTGGGCAGCCGGAGTGTTGGTCAAGCAAAGTAGCTATTATTCCATAATAGCTACTAGAGGAAGCGTAAATCTGAGCATTTAGTGATAAGGACTGAGCGAATTTTGCTCCGTTTTTCCTATAGGGTTAGGTTGTATAATCGTTGCTGGGATCTTTTGTTATTATAAAATTAAAAGTATGAGTCTACCGCTTGAACTAAGGCTTCATACGTGTGGTAATCTTTTTGATGTAAATCGTATTTTTTCACATTTCAATAGCATATAAAGTAGCTCATAACTTAAACACGATTCAACAAGTAATGAAAAGTAACGAAGGTGAATAAGGTTACTAATGAGACTAAGAAACAAATTATATTTATAAATCTATGCTTCCCATCGTTTATTTTTAGTATTTCACTTATAGAGAGTAGTATTGCGATAAATGAAAGGGTAATAACAGTCGCGACAATAAAATATAACGCAATAGCAATACTATCTACAGTAAATGTTTTTCCTAAGCCCACAATAGAAATGTTACCCATTAATATTAGATAAGTAATAAGAACATTGTATTTAGTTGTTTTCTTCATGAAATAATTTCTCTCCTCCTTATATACCGTAGTAACATATAAGATTAGAGCTTACAAGATAAATGAAATGAACTATTTTTATTGGTACTTCTGTTTGTATTTCTCTTTGATACGTAAATAATTATCTTAATCATTTATTTTCTATTAATGCGAACCACTCATCAATAAAAAAACGCTGCACGGATCCTTGATCTAACTGAATCTTATAATACGCTTTTATCTGCTCATCTGCCTCTTTAATAAAATGATAGACTTTTTGTTTATCTTCTGGATGATCCAAGGTTCGATTTATCCACTCGGTATATGACAACTCTTTCTTCCGTACGTTTTCTTTTACGGTGTGTAATCCATAGCTGTCTAACAGCTGTTTCCATTCGAAGATAGGCAAGCATCGTACATGACTAAAATCACGCATACCTTCTAATTGATTGATGAAATTAGCATAGACAGATTGTCTTGGTGCAATATTATCAATAAATAAAAATGTACCATTTGTCTTTAATACACGCTTTACTTCTTGAATGAATTTTTCAGGGTGAGGAAAATGGTGAGCAGCAGTCCTACAGGTAATAATATCAAATGTGTTATTCAAAAACGGTAAGCTTTCTGCATCCGCAAGAATGTAATCAATGTTATGAATATCTTGAAGGTAATTTTTCGTGTTTTCTAGCATTTCTTTCGTTAAGTCCGTTGCATATACCCTCTCAACGAAAGGGGATAACTGTTTTGCTACATGACCACCACCGGTAGCAATATCCAGCAGTTTCATACTTGTTTCCAGCTCTAGCCAATCCTTCATTAAGGATAAATCACTTCCCCGTGCATGTGTAGCACTTGTAATATATGCTTGTTTGTTTTTAGCAAAAGATTTTTTTACATTTTCTTTTTCTCTCATACGCTCATCTCCTCATTGATCTGGAAAATATCTTCCAGTGAATGTTGATTGGCTGAATAGATTATTACTTTATCACTAATAGCATATGTATTATAATGCAATAAGTAAAATACTTAAATATAATTAAAATGAATAATTATTAGTTATAGGGGGATATAATGAAAATCGATGATTATGAATTATTATTAAAATTGCATGAGATAGGGACAATTAGAGGTACTGCAAAAGCAGTTCTGATCTCACAGCCAGCGGTAACACAACGATTGAAATACATTGAGGAATATTTTGGACATATCATCTTTATCCGAACACCGAAACGGCTAATTCCAACCCCAGAAGGCGAGATAATTCTAGAACATGCTAAAACAGTTATGGCAGGAGAAAGAGCAGTAAAAAATAAATTAGCACAATCAAGTGAGGAAGTTCAAGGCACGCTTTCCATTGCCTGTTCTTCACTGATTAGTCAACGATATCTTCCAGCTATATTGGGTAAATTCACGTCGCTCTATCCTAAGGTAGCAATTGATTTAGTGACAGGAATTAGCGAAGACATTAAGCGTCATCATAAGAATTATCATGTGTGTATTATTCGTGGCGAGAAATTAAAGGAAAGTACATGTATCCGCTTATTTGATGATCCGCTTTATATATTTGATACAGAACCATTTCCTACAGATGCATTAAAAGAGCGCCCGCTTATTTCTTTTAAGTCGGATGACAGTATGCATGAATTGGTTGATAATTGGTTATATGTACAACAGGATAAAATTAAACCAGTTAAAACCATAACAGTGGATCAAATTGAAACATGTAAACAATTTATGAAACAAGGACTAGGAATGGCTGTACTACCTGAAAGTGTTTCTGACTCGATGCGAGATGAATATCCAAACATAGCATTAAAATTAGATGGAGAGGCTGTTTCTAGACATACGTGGGTTTGCTTTCAAGATGGGGTACGCGAGCTCCCGCAGGTGGATCATTTTATTGATGAATTGGTAGAACTATTAACACTTTAATGTTTTATTCACGGTAAAAAAAGGTATACCTTAACTAGAATAGAAAAAGGAGTGGTTATGCTATGAGTAATGTTATTTTTACTTCGAAAGCGACAGCAAAAAATGGACGAGACGGTCATGTGAAATCAGATGATGAACTTATTGACCTTAAGCTTGTCAATCCAGCTACGAATAAAAAGGATACGGGTTCTAACCCTGAGCAACTGTTTGCCGCTGCTTACTCATCCTGCTTTGACGGGGCTTTAAATCTAGTTGCCTCCAAAGAAAAAAAGAAAATAGATTCAGAAACAACAGCCGCAGTTAGTTTATTGAAAGATCCGGAAGATAATGGCTTTAAAATTGCAGTAGAATTAACAATTAAAATACAAGGTGTCGATCAGCAAGAAGCTGAAGAGCTTGCAAAGAAGGCGCATCAGGTATGCCCGTATTCAAAAGCTACGAGAGGGAACATTGATGTGACATTACAGCCGCAAGCAGTATAAAAACAATGAAAAGCGAGCTTAAACTTCTCCCTTCTGAGTGCGAAAAACCAATAGGACCGAAAGTTAATAAAAAGGGTGGGATGTTGGAGGAGAGTGCTTTCGAAAACGGTGCTTTTTAAGAGAATGGTGATTCTTCATATACTATTGGGCAGGAGGTCTTACGAAGGATTATTTCCCACAAGCGTCTTTTAATTTGTCGTCATAGGAATAGAGATACCAAAACTGCAACATCGTTTAGAACTAAAATGCCGAACGAATTGGTACCTCCCCCCCGGAAGTTAGAGTGAAAAATATCCGGGGGGATAGCACCCATCCTTTTGAAGGATAGTTCGGCTTTTAGTTTTATAACCTACTTATATTCAGTTCCTTT
Organism: Virgibacillus salarius; assembly: GCF_039521925.1. Taxonomy (NCBI): domain Bacteria; kingdom Bacillati; phylum Bacillota; class Bacilli; order Caryophanales; family Bacillaceae; genus Virgibacillus; species Virgibacillus salarius. The sequence goes on from NZ_BAAACY010000032.1 coordinate 16,435, forward strand.
TAATTATAGCTAACTAGAGAGTTTCGCTATAAATAGGTGACTTATTTTAATTTTTGAATAAGGCTATTACTAGGTGTAACAAACAACGTTTTTTGATTCTCATAAGTTACATAACCGGGCTTTGCCCCATTTGGTTTCTTTACATGACGTACCTTTGTGTAGTCTACAGGCACGGAAGAAGATTGGCGAGATTTACTAAAATAAGCTGCCAGCTGAGCCGCTTCCATTAGAGTTTCGTCACTAGGCTGTTTGTCTCTTATAATGACGTGCGATCCAGGTATATCCTTTGTGTGTAGCCATATTTCATCTCGAGCTGCAAGTTTCATTGTTAAATACTCATTTTGTTTATTATTTTTTCCAACAAGTATTACGGTACCATCAGATGCAGTATATTGTTCCGGTACTGGCTTTTCAGCTTTATTACGCTTTTTCTTTTTCTTCGGTTGTTTTTTGAGATACCCTTCTTCTCTAAGTTCGTCACGAATTTCTTCAATATCAGAACTACTTGCAGATTCAACCTGCTGTTGCAATTGCTCCATATAAGCAATTTCATCCTTCGTTTTTTCAATTTCTATTGTAACGATGCGCTCAGACTTCTTTAATTTTTGATACGTCTTGTAGTAGCTTTGAGCATTTTCACTTGGAGTTTTGTTCGGATTTAATTCAATCGTCAATTCTTTTTGCTCTGGGTCATAGTAGTCAGTCACTGTGACGCTTTGATCACCTGTTGAAATTAAATGTAGGTGTGCCGTTAGTAATTCACCAAGCTTTTGATAATGATCTTTATTTCGGGCCTTCTTTACTGTTTGCTCATGTTTCTTTAATTTTCTCCTGTTCTTTTCTTTTTCGTTTTTAAGAAAGCGATATAAATCTTTAGCTTGTTGTTTAACACGATCGCGTTCCGCTTTTCCAGAATAAAATTGATCTAGCATTTGATTTGTAGTACTAAAATGAATCTGATCACCAGTAAAGTTAGCTAATGGTATAACATGAAAGTCCTCTTTCTTATCATTATATATGGTAGGTCTAAAATTAGATTGAACTATTTGTTTTTGTATTTCATCAAAGACCTTCTGATATGCTTCGATAGATCCAAGCTCTGCTCTTTGAACCATTTCCCTTGCTATAAAAGGTGAGAAACCAACAAGGCTTTGAACAATTTGATTATTGAGCTTACCGGCATTAAAATCAAGCCTTTTAATAAATTGCTCAGAATCTATGGTTAGTGCATTGAGTTTATTTTGCTCGGGTGGAAGCTGATATAGGTGACCAGGTAATAACGTGCGGTGACGATTTTGTGACATAGATATATGTTTAAAACTATCGATAATTTGATTTTCTTCGTCATCAACTAATGTAATATTACTGTGTTTCCCCATTAATTCAATAATAAGTGCTTTGCTTGTTAAATCTCCAATTTCATTTCTTGTTTTTATCGTTAATTGAACAATTCGCTCCATTCCATACTGCTCTATATTTTCTATAATTGCACCTGATAGATGTTTTCGTAATACCATACAAAACATAGGAGGTTCTTTTGGATTTGCAAAACTGTCATTCGTTAAGTGAAATCTAGCATACGTTGGATGAATGGAAAGTAATAAAGTCATGTTTTTTCCTTTACTACGTATGGTAAACAATAATTCACTATCCGTAGGCTGATAAATTTTTGTTATTTTACCAGGAATCATTTCGTTTTTTAATTCTTCTGTTACTGCATGTGTTACGATTCCGTCAAATGGCATATGATCACCTCAAGCGCAATTATAGCATTTTTTAGGACAAGTCTGCATACATATCCCTTAAGGAGCTTTAGATTAAAGGAATACGGTGAGGAACAAGCGCTATAATTTGGAGGAATGCAGGATGAATTGGTATCAATTGGATGTAGAAAATGTAGAAAGAAAATTGCATGTAGCAGCAAATAGAGGATTAAATGAAAAGCAAGTGGAAAAACGAAGGAAGCAATATGGAGCAAATGAATTGGAAGCTCAAAGGAAGACGTCCAAGTGGTTAATATTTTTAAAGCAATTTCAAGATTTTATGGTCCTTGTTTTATTAGCTGCAACATTAGTTGCCGGACTTCTTGGAGAGTATATAGATGCGATAGCAATTATGATTATCGTACTTGTTAATGGATGTATAGGCTATTTTCAGGAACAGAAGGCAGAAAAATCTCTAGAAAAATTAAAAGAACTATCTGCACCGATGGCCAACGTATTACGAAATCAAAAATGGAGTAAGATTCCTTCTAAACAAGTAGTTGTTGGAGATGTTGTCAGAGTCGCAAGTGGAGATCGTATTCCAGCAGATATCCGCATTGTCCAATCAAGCAGCTTAGAAACAGAGGAATCTGCTTTAACAGGTGAATCGTTACCTGTTATGAAGCACGCTACTGCAATTAGAAAAGATAAACTAGATGCCCAGGATCAAGTGAATATGGGGTTTATGGGTACGCTAGTTACAAGAGGTTCAGGAGTTGGAATTGTTGTTGGGACAGGCATGGATACAGTAATGGGGCAAATTGCTTCATTAATGGTAAATACAAAGAAAGTGATGACTCCCCTGGAAAGAAAACTTTCTGAATTAGGAAAAATATTAATTATTGTTGCATTATTTTTAACCGCATTGGTCGTTGTCTTAGGTGTGATGCAAGGACATCCTGTCTACTCCATGTTTCTTGCTGGCGTATCGTTAGCGGTGGCTGCCATTCCTGAAGGATTACCGGCTATTGTTACCGTTGCTTTATCTTTAGGGGTACAGCGAATGATTCGGAAAAAAGCAATTGTTAGAAAATTATCCGCGGTTGAGACACTGGGGTGCGCATCTGTAATTTGTTCTGATAAAACAGGGACGATGACGGAAAACCAAATGACAGTTAAAGAATTATATCTAAACGGGAAGCAACTTTATGTAACTGGTGATGGATATGATATAAGAGGAGATTTCTTTCTAACAAAAGCAAAACTTGATAAAAATTTTCCTAACTTAGAGACGATGTTATTATACGGAATGCTATGTAACCAAGCATCTATTATTGTTAAAAAAGGGAAGCATTATATAGATGGTGATCCAACAGATGGTGCATTACTTGTTGTTGCACGGAAAATGGGATTGACAGTATCTACTGCGGAATCGTATCGAATTATAAAAGAGTTACCCTTCGATTCAGATAGAAAAAGAATGAGTGTAGTTATTGAAGACAGTAATCAACGCCGTTTTCTTATTACAAAAGGTGCGCCTGATGTGCTGCTGCCACGATCGATGTATCATATGGACGAGGATGGAAGACAATTACTGAGAGAAGAAAATAAACAGCAAATTGAGCAAGCAATTAGTGATATGGCAGAAAAAGCTCTAAGGACATTAGCCATTGCTGTTAAGCCCTTATCCAAGCATGACGATCTAGAATCAGCCGTTTTAGAAAAAGAGCTGACTTTTATTGGTTTATATGGAATGATTGATCCCCCAAGAAAAGAAGTGAAATCAGCCATCGAAGAGTGTCGCAATGCAGGAATTAAAACTGTTATGATAACTGGCGATCATGTGAAGACAGCTAAAGCTATTGCTGATAATTTACAAGTACTACCGGAAAATGGGAGAGTGTTAGAAGGACAGCAATTGAATGAAATGTCAACAGATGAGTTAGAAGAAATGATTGATGATACGTATGTATTTGCCAGGGTGACACCTGAGCATAAACTTCGAATTGTTCATGCCTTTCAGGAACGTGGTCATGTCGTGGCAATGACTGGTGATGGAGTAAATGATGCACCTGCGATTAAAGCAAGTAATATCGGCATAAGTATGGGATTAAGTGGTACAGATGTTACCAAAGAGGCTTCTTCCCTAATTTTAATGGATGATAATTTTGCAACGATTAAATCAGCAATACAAGAAGGACGAAATATCTATGAGAATATTCGTAAGTTTATTCGTTATCTTTTAGCATCCAATGTCGGTGAGATATTGGTAATGTTATTTGCGATGCTCCTTTCACTACCGCTTCCTTTAGTACCTGTTCAAATCTTATGGGTTAACCTTGTAACGGATGGCCTGCCAGCAATGGCACTAGGACTTGATAAGGCAGAGGGAGATGTGATGAAAAAGAGGCCAAGAAGCCTTTCAGAAGGTGTGTTTTCTCGTGGTCTAGGTTATAAAATTATAAGCAGGGGAATATTAATCGGTATTGTTACACTTCTTGCATTTATGTTAACCTATCAAGATAACCCAAATAATTTAATATATGCGCAGACTATTGCATTCACTACATTAGTAATGGCCCAATTAATTCATGTTTTTGATTGTAGAAGTGAACATTCGATATTTTCAAGAAACCCTTTTGAGAATATGTATCTTGTATTGGCTGTAATTTCTTCCATGTTGCTTCTCCTTATAGTAATTTATTGGCAACCATTACAGCCAATCTTCCATACTACCGCATTAAGTGTGAGAGATTGGATGTTTGTAAGTGTATTTAGTGCATTACCTACGGTGCTGTTTGGTTTTTCAAAAAAATAATGGACGTCCAGCTTAGTGGTTAACCTGTCTATGGATTGCTTGAAATAGCAAATAGGCGGGTTTTCCTATGGGGTGATAAAAACGTTACACTTTTCTTTTTAAGTGAAATCATCGTATAATTAGCTTGTGGAGTGATTTTGATGGGAAAGAGTATGACTGGATATGGAAGAACGGATATACAAATGGATGATACGAAAATAACAATAGAAATGAAAAGTGTGAATCATCGTTTTTTGGATGTAAATATGAAAATACCTTTATCATTTATGTATTTAGAAGAGCGATTGAAGAAGATAGTACAATCGTATTTTCAAAGAGGTAAGATTGACATTTATGTTCGAGTTGATGGAAAAGGTTTTACTAGCAGAAAATTAGAAACAGATTGGCATTTAATGGATCAGTATATGAGTGAAATCAAAGAAATAAAAATGCGCTATCAATTGTCTGGAGATGTATCAACAGCAATTATTCCTGCGCTTAATGAAATATTTACAGTACAGGAGTTAGAAAGTCAGTCAAACCAATTTAAAGACCAACTTATCGACGGACTTAAAGAAGCTTGTAGACAGGTGGTTGACATGCGAGAGGAGGAAGGAAATCATTTAATTCATGATTTGCAGGAACGAATACATAGATTAAATCTGCTCATTAATCAGGTGAAAAACAGACGAACGTTTGTTGTTGATGAATATCGGGAGCGAATTAAAGATCGGGTAAATCAGCATTTAACTGAAGATATGGATTTGAATGCTTCTAGAATCTATCAAGAAATTGTCCTGCTCGCAGAGAAAGGTGACATCGCTGAAGAGATAACCAGACTAATAAGCCATACATCGCATTTTATGCGGACAATTGAATCAGAAAGTGGTGATTCGATTGGTAGACGATTAGATTTTATCACACAAGAAATGCACCGCGAAGCAAATACAATTGGTTCAAAATCAACAGACTCAACTATTAGTGAGTATACGGTAGCAATAAAGGGTGAAGTCGAAAAAATAAAAGAACAAGTGCAAAATATCGAATAATATTTGAGTTTTATATACCATTTTACTTATAATTATACTAGTATATAGAGAGACAGAATTCACGGAGGGTTAAATTTGAGTTTACGTTTAATTAATATTGGATTTGGAAATGTTGTTTCTGCTAATAGAGTAATCTCTATTGTATCGCCAGAATCAGCCCCTATCAAACGAATTATTACGGTAGCAAGAGATAATAATAAATTGGTAGATGCCACGTATGGAAGAAGAACTAGAGCAGTAATTATAACAGACAGTGATCATGTAGTATTATCAGCTGTACAGCCAGAAACAGTAGGACAACGAGTATTAAGTCATGAGGAAATATCGGACGATAATTAGGAGGAAAAAATTTGATTGAAGAAAAAGGAATCCTTTTTATTCTTTCCGGGCCTTCCGGAGTTGGAAAAGGAACAGTTAGAAAGGCGCTTTTTAACCAAGATACAGATTTAAAATATTCCATTTCAATGACTACAAGGGAAAAGCGACCAGGAGAGAAAGATGGAGTCGACTATTTTTATAAAACAAAAGAAGCGTTTGAAGCCCTTATAGAACAAAATCAACTGTTAGAATACGCAAAATATGTCAATAACTATTATGGCACACCACGAAAATATGTTGAAGAAACTTTGGATGCTGGTTATGATGTATTTCTTGAGATTGAGGTCCAAGGTGCATTACAGGTGAAGGAGAATTTCCCTGAAGGCGTATTTATATTTCTGTTCCCACCAAGTCTGGAAGAATTGAAAAATCGGATTGTCCACCGTGGTACGGAGTCTCCTGATCTTGTGTTGAATCGATTGAAAGAAGCAAGGAAAGAGATAGAAATGATGGATGCTTATGATTATGTTGTGGTGAATGATCACGTAGATCTTGCTGTAGAAAAAGTTCAATCGATTATTCAAAGTGAACATTTAAAGAGAGAGCGAATTGCGAAACAATATAAACAATTATTGGAGGATGAATTGTAATGTTAGAACCGTCAATTGACTCACTACAGAGAAAAATTAATTCCAAGTATACACTTGTAACGTTATCAGCTAAACGTGCGAGACAAATGAGCCAAACAAAAAAAGTACTAGTAGATAATCCAAAATCTCATAAGTATGTTGGCATGGCGTTGGAAGAAGTACAGGCAGAGAAACTATTTTTGGATGAAAACAATCAAGCATAAATGATGTCCCCTCGCGATAATAAAAAGCGGGGGGTTTTTATTCATGCATTAGATTATGTTATAACTACTTATAGGAAAATAGCTCGGTTTACTAGGGAAAGGGGAACAAGTCAATGGTCAATCAGAAAAACATTTTACTTGGAGTTTCTGGAGGGATTGCAGCTTATAAAGCATGTGCTCTGGCAAGTAAATTAACGCAAAAGGGTGCAAATGTTAAAGTGGTCATGACAGCAAATGCGACTAAATTTGTATCCCCATTAACATTTCAGGCGTTGTCTCGAAATGCAGTATATACGGATACTTTTGATGAAAAGGATCCAGCCAAAATTGCTCATATTGATTTAGCTGACTGGGCAGATTTAACAATTCTTGCACCGACAACAGCTAATCTGATCGGAAAGCTTGCGAACGGAATAGCTGACGACATGTTATCAACGATTTTGTTAGCTACACAATCTGATGTTTATATTGCACCAGCGATGAATGTTCATATGTATGCTCATCCCGCAGTAATGGAAAATATGAAAAAGTTAGAGGCTTGGGGGTATCATTTTATTGAACCAGGTGAAGGTTACTTAGCTTGTGGCTATGTCGGAAAGGGAAGGCTTGAAGAACCAGAAAGTATTATTCAGGCGGTAGAAATACACCAAAATCAAGATCGCCTATTTTTAAAAGGTAAGCATGTATTAATATCAGCAGGGCCAACTAGAGAGAGGATTGACCCCGTCCGTTTTTTTACCAATCGTTCTTCCGGAAAAATGGGCTATGCGCTTGCTGAGGCAGCTGCAGAAGCTGGAGCAATCGTCACGCTTGTGTCAGGGCCTACGTCGCAAATAATAACTCATGCGCAAGTTAAGCGAATTGATGTAGTAACAGCAGAAGATATGTATCAGGCAATGCATAGGCATTTTCCTACTAGTGATATTGTTATAAAAGCTGCTGCAGTGGCTGATTACCGACCGCGCGTTGTCTATGATCAAAAAATGAAAAAGCACGATGGAGATTGGAATATTGTGATGGAACGGACAAAGGATATTTTACAATCATTAGGAGAACGGAAAGAATCTCAGTATTTAGTAGGCTTTGCTGCAGAGACAGAGAAGCCTATAGAAAACGGGATGAAAAAATTAGAGAAAAAGAAGCTTGATGCCATTGTCATCAATAATGTTGCCGATAGTGGAGCGGGATTTGAGGGAGATACCAATATCGTTACCTATATGAATAAGAACAAAGAAAGGAAAACGATAACACAAGCTCCTAAGAAAGAGGTTGCACATCAACTTTTAAGGATGATTAAAAAGGATTTAAAGGATGAGGAGCAGTGAATATTGTAAAGGTAATCGTTGATGTACCAGCAAGCTCTATTGATCAGACGTTTGATTATAAAATTCCAGAGAGGTTTCAAGACATCATTCAATTAGGTATGCGAGTGACTGTACCTTTTGGACCTCGAAAGGTGATGGGATTTGTTGTTGAAACTGTTAATCATTCCACTTTTGGGAAATTGAAAGAAATTATCGATGTTCTTGATATTTATCCTGTTTTAACAAAGGAATTATTGGATTTAGGGAAATGGGTTGCTCAACAAACAGTCAGTTTGCAAATTACGGCGTTACAGGTCATGCTTCCGCAAGTATTAAAAGCTACGTATAAAAAAGAAATTGTTCGGATGACTAGTGCTACGCTGTCTGATGAATTAGAACAACTTTTTGCGGGTAGGGATGTCATAACTTATGAAGAGTTTACTGCTTCTAAGCTTCCGTATGTGCGATTGTCCAAAGCCGTACAGGATGGAGATGTTTCCATTGAATATTTGGTTAAATCAAGGATTACTAAAAAATTTAAGACGATGATTAGACCAGCTCGACCACCCCATGAATTAGAGGAAAGTATGCTTGATCTTGCTAAAAATGCTAAAAAGCAAAAACAATTACTTGCATTTTTTATAGAAAATCCTGAGCCGATAGAAAAACAAAAGCTCCTTAAGCACATGAATACGTCTAATAGTACGGTGAATATCTTACTAGAGAAAAAATTACTAGATAGTTATCATACAGAAGTTTATCGAAATCCTTATCAGGATAGTGAAATTCAAAGAACGTTCGCATTACCTTTAACTGTTCAACAAGCCAAAGTAATTGAGCCGATGAAAGAAACAATAGAAAAAAATATGCATGATGTGTTTCTCTTGCACGGAATTACAGGCAGCGGTAAAACAGAAGTATATTTACAAGTTATTCAAGATGTGATTCTAAAAGGTCAGGAAGCGATCGTTTTAGTTCCAGAGATTTCTCTTACCCCACAAATGGTTAGAAGGTTTAAAGGGAGATTTGGCTCTAATGTCGCTGTCATGCACAGTGCACTTTCAGCAGGGGAAAAATATGATGAATGGCGAAGAATTCAACGAAAAGAAGTCCAAGTAGTGGTTGGAGCTAGGTCAGCTATTTTCGCTCCCTTTGAAAATATTGGGGTAATTATCATTGATGAAGAGCATGAAACATCATATAAACAGGAGGATCAACCAAGATATCATGCACGTGATGTAGCTATTCAAAGAGGGAAAACACATCAATGTCCAGTAATTCTTGGAAGTGCTACACCAACCTTAGAATCCTATGCTAGAGCTGCGAAAGGTGTCTATCAGCTAGCTACATTAGATAAACGAACCAATGAAAAAGCATTACCGCCTGTAGAGATAGTTGATATGCGAAAGGAACTGCATGCAGGAAATCGAACGATGTTTTCTCGTAAATTAAAGAAAGCAATCATTGATTGTATTGAAAAAGGAGAACAGGTCGTATTATTATTGAATCGCAGAGGCTACTCTACCTTCGTTATGTGTCGAGATTGCGGTCATGTGAAGGAGTGCCCACATTGTGATATTGCGCTAACCTATCATAAGAATAGCAATCAATTAAAATGTCACTACTGTTCATATGAGGAGCCAATGCCATTACATTGTCCAGAGTGTAATAGTGATACCATTCGATATTTTGGAACTGGTACACAACGAGTCGAGGAAGCATTGACACAATTAATTCCAGAAGCAAGTGTAATTAGAATGGACGTGGATACAACAAGAAGAAAGGGAGCACATGAAAAATTATTGAATCGATTCGCTAACAAAGAAGCAGATATATTATTGGGGACACAAATGATCGCAAAAGGGCTCGATTTTGAAAATGTTACCCTTGTAGGGGTTCTAACTGCTGATTCTATGCTCCACCTACCAGATTTTCGTTCATCAGAGAAAACATTTCAAATTCTCACACAGGTAAGTGGTCGGGCTGGCCGTCATAATCTAAACGGAAATGTAATTGTACAAACTTACACCCCAGATCATTATAGTATTGAACTGGCAAGTCAGTATGATTTTTCAACCTTTTATAATACGGAAATGAAAATGCGCAAGGCATTTCAATATCCACCTTACTTCTTTTTAGCACTTATAACGATTTCCCATGTCAATCAAGTCAAGGTGGTTCAAGCTACTCAACGGTTCGCTCAGTTGCTCACGAAGGTAGTAAAGGATGAGACAATCATCCTGGGTCCAACGCCATCGGCTATACCACGTATTAAAGATAGATATCGTTATCAATGCATGATAAAATACAGAAATGAACCAGACCTAAGAATCTACTTATCAAAAATTTTAGATCAATTTTCTAATGATATTCGAAAAGATGATTTATTTATTTCAATTGATATGCAGCCATATCATTTAATGTGAAGAATATATAGCCTCGTAGAAAGTAGGTAATGAAGATGAAACGAATCGTATTTATGGGAACACCGGATTTTTCAGTTCCAATTTTACAATCATTAGTTGATTCACCTTATGAAATAGTACTTGTGGTAACACAACCAGATCGACCTAAGGGGAGGAAGCGTATTATTATCCCTCCACCTGTAAAAGAAGAAGCCGAAAAACATGATATCCCAGTGTTCCAGCCAGAGAAATTAAAGGATAATTATGAAGAAATTTTAGCTTATGAACCAGATTTAATTATAACGGCAGCATATGGACAGTTATTACCTAAGCAATTATTAACATCACCACCTTTTGGTTGTATTAATGTACATGCTTCCTTATTGCCAGAATTACGTGGTGGAGCACCGATTCATTATGCTATTATGCAAGGAAAGAAAGTAACGGGTGTTACGATCATGTATATGGTTGAAAGGCTAGATGCAGGTGATATCCTATCACAAAAGAGAGTGAAAATAGAAGACAATGATCATGTTGGCTCACTTCACGATAAGCTTTCAGTAGCTGGATCTGCCTTGCTGCAGGAAACATTGCCGAATCTATTTGATAACCAATTACAGCCAGTAAAACAGGATGATACACTAGCAACATTTGCTCGTAATATTAAGCGTGAAGAAGAGCAGATTGATTGGCATAAGTCGAATACAGAGATTTATAATCATGTTCGTGGCTTACATCCATGGCCAGTAGCCTATACGAAATACGAAGGCAAGCTGATGAAAGTTTGGTGGGGAGAGCCTGTCGAAACTTTCTATCAAGGGAATCAACCTGGTGAAATCGTTGATAAACCGGATTATGCATCGATTATAGTAGTTTGTGGAGATCATCAAGGATTTCGGATTACAGAAGTTCAGCCTGCTGGTAAGAAGCGAATGACAGTAAAGGACTACCTACAAGGAAATCCAAACCGAATAAAAAATGGAATGATAATGGGTGAGTAGATGGGCAATAATCAGTTAAGAAATACGATATTAAAGGTTTTGTTACGTATCGACAAAGATCAAGGGTTCAGTCATTTGCTTATTGACCATGAATTGAAATCTGGAAAAATCGGTGCAAAAGATGAAGGCCTATTGACAGAAGTTGTTTATGGCACCATTCAGCGTAAACTAACATTAGATTATTATTTAGATGCTTTTATTGATCCGAAAAAGAAAATAAAACCATGGGTAAAAATGTTGTTACGGATGTCTTTGTATCAAATGATATACCTTGATAAAATTCCGGATCATGCCATTATTCATGAAGCTGTTGAAATTGCTAAATCTAAAGGTCATAAAGGAATTGCTTCTTTTGTAAATGGTGTACTTCGCTCTATTCAAAGGAAAGGAGTACCATCTACAGCGACTATTAAGGATGATGTAAAAAGAATTTCGATTGAAACCAGTCACCCTGAATGGCTCGTTAAGCGATGGGTGGATCAATATGGTTTGAAGATAGCGGAAGCGATGTGTGTGTGCAATACACAACATAAACCGTTAACTGTTCGTGTACAGCCGTTAAAAATTTCTCGAGACCAGGCATTAAATAAATTAGTAGAAAAAGGTTTTGAAGCAAGAGCTTCGATATTTTCCTCCCAAGGAATCATTATTGAGAAAGGGAATATTTTAAACAGTGAATTATTTAAACATGGTTATGTGACGATTCAGGATCAAACATCTATGTTAGTTGCTGAGATGCTAGAGTCCCACCCTAATATGAAAGTACTTGACGCATGCAGTGCCCCAGGTGGAAAGGCAACGCATATTGCTGAAAAAATGCAAAATCAAGGGGAGTTACATGCCTTTGATCTTCATAAAAAAAAGGTGAAGTTAATAGAAGATAAAGCAAATCAATTGGATTTATCGATTATAGATGCAAAACCTGGTGACGCTAGAAAATTACAGGATATTTATGACGAAAAAACATTTGATCGCGTCTTAATTGACGCTCCTTGTTCAGGTTTAGGCGTAATCCGAGGTAAGCCAGAAATAAAATACCATAAAGAAGAAGCTGATATAAATCGATTGGCAACGATACAATTAGAAATATTAGAAAGTGTTATACCATTGTTAAAGGATGAAGGTCTGCTCATCTACAGTACTTGCACGGTCGATAAAGAGGAGAATGAGAGATTAGTGAGAAGGTTCTTAGAACGTAACAATTCGTATGAGCTTGATAATAAGTTCTTTAACACACTACCATCTCCTTTAAAAGAATCTCCTGGTATAAGTAACTATGGATTACAAGTGTTTCCACAAACCTTTAATACAGATGGTTTTTTCCTAACACGTATGAAACGAAAAAATAAGGAATAGACTTCTTTTCTTAAAAAGATTGTGTAATACTGTTATGTAAAGAACCTACAAGTAAACAAGGGGTGAAATAATGAAAGCTCGTTTTCTGACTGATCGAGGGCAAGTAAGAAGTCATAATGAAGATTCAGGTGGAGTATTTTATAATTCTTCTGGGCAATTTCTTGCTGTTATTGCAGATGGAATGGGTGGTCATCAAGCTGGGGATGTTGCTAGCCAGATGGCTACCACGTTATTAGAGGAAAAATGGAATGCATGTGACCATATAGATTCGCCTGAAGAGACAGAGAACTGGGTGCAAAACGCAATAAGGGAAATTAATGTAGCCATTTATAACCATGCACAAGAGAATAAAGAATGTTATGGAATGGGAACAACTATTGTCATTGTTATTGTGATCCGTGATTTTATGACGATTGCTCATATTGGAGATAGCAGGTGTTATAAGAGAAGCGGGGATGGACTTAAACAAATTACGGAAGACCATTCTTTAGTAAATGCCTTAGTTCAGTCTGGACAAATAACGAAGGATGATGCCCTCAGCCACCCACGAAAAAATGTCGTATTAAAAGCGCTAGGTACGGAGGAAGTAATAGAAAGTGATGTCATGTCTCTTGGCTTAGAACCAGAAGATAGACTATTGTTATGCACAGACGGTTTAACAGATAAAGTTATGGATAAAGAGCTATCAGAAATCATGGACGCAAGTACAGATTTACAAGAAATCGGTGAAAAGATGATTTCATTAGCTAACGAACGTGGAGGGGAAGATAATATATCATTGATTATTTTTCAATATTCACCTTCTGAGGAAGCGGGTGAATCTTCATGTTAAATGGCCATGTCTTGAGTGAACGTTATCAGATTAAAGATACAATTGGTGGCGGAGGTATGGCCAATGTATATTTAGCAAGGGATATTATCTTGGAAAGAGACGTTGCAATTAAAGCACTTCGCCTAGAATATGCAAATGATGAAGAGTTTATCGCTCGCTTTGATCGAGAAGCCCACGCTGCGGCTAGCCTCTCTCATCCAAACATTGTAAATATATATGACGTAGGGGAAGAGGACAAGCTTCTTTACATGGTAATGGAATATGTTGATGGTATGACGTTAAAAGAATATATTCAGCGAAATGGCCCGCTAGATGTACAGGAAGCGCTGGACATTATGAAACAAATTTCGGCGGCAATTGCTCATGCCCATGCAAATGACATTGTACATCGTGACATAAAGCCGCAAAATATTTTGATTGATACATATGGTCAAGCAAAAGTGACAGACTTCGGGATTGCTATTGCTTTAAGTGCAACAGCATTAACACAAACAAACTCCATTCTAGGTTCCGTTCATTATTTATCTCCTGAGCAAGCAAGGGGAGGAATGGCTACTAAAAAGTCGGATATCTATTCTATAGGTATTGTACTATATGAACTATTAACAGGAAGACTGCCTTTTTCGGGGCAATCTGCTGTTTCGATAGCATTAAAGCATTTACAAAATGATACCCCTTCTGTACGAAAATACAATCAAGATGTACCACAGAGTGTAGAAAACATTGTTTTAAAAGCAACAGCGAAGGATCCATTTCATCGTTATGAGACAATTTATGACTTAGAAGATGCACTTGAAATGGCTTTACATCCAAGTAAATTAAATGAAGCAGTGTTTACACCACCAACAGAAGAAGGAGAAGAAACCAAGGCTATCCCAATTATTACAGATCAAATGCAGGATAGTGTTAATGATGATACGATCGTACATCAAACGAATGGTCCTACAAAGCCTTATAAAGAAACGGACAAGTCTCTGGATCATAACAAAGGGAAGAAAACGAAGAAAAAGCAAAAGAAGAAACGACCTAAAAAGCCCAAGAGTAAGAAGAAAAAATGGTTCATTGCTTCCATTATTTTATTTTTATTACTAGCAGCAGTGACTGTAGCCCTATTTGTATATCCTGATATGTTTCAGCCTAAAGATGTAACTGTTCCAGATGTTACAGATATGGCTTATGATGATGCAACATCAGAATTGGAAGAACTTGGTTTTGTTGTTGAGCGCGAAAAAATCCATTCTGAAGACATTGAAGATGGAAATGTAGTTAAAACGGATCCAACGGCTGGAAGTACGATAAAGGAAGGTACTACTATCACATTATACGTTAGTCAGGGAAAAGAAAAAGTACAATTTGCTGATTATGTTGGTAAAGACTTTTCGCAAGTAAAACGGTTGTTAGAAGATGAAGGATATGAAGTTTTAGATCCGTATGAGGAATATTCAGATCAGCCAGTAGGAGAAATCATTGAACAGATTCAGCCAACTCCAGACTCGGAAGTTGTACCAAGTGATACCAAGGTTATTTTTCGAGTTAGCAGTGGTCCGAAAACGATTAGTTTAAATAATCTTAAAGGAATGACGGAAGCTGAAGCAAGGGAATATTTGGAAAATAATAATCTAAAGATGGATGTCTCTAAAGAAAGCTCTGAAAGTACGGTTGAAGGCGAAGTGATACGTCAAGAGCCAGGGACAAACACGGAGTTAGAGGAAGGATCAACAGTAAAGGTTTATATTTCCACAGGACCTAAAGAAAAACCTCCTGTATCACATACTGTAACGTTTACCGTACCATATAATCCTGATACGAATGAAGAAAATGAGGAAAAGATCGAACAAACAGTTAAGATATATATTGATGATATGAACAATGATTTATCAGAGGTACACACGGAAGAAACGATTACGGAGGATAAGGAATTTGAGTTCACGTTAACAATAGCACCAGATAGTAAGGCGGAATATATGATTAAAAGGGATGAAGAAGTTATTGCTAATAAGACAGTTTCGTATGAAGAAGGTGAATAAATGCCAAGTGGCAGAATTATTAAAGCTCTAAGCGGTTTTTATTACGTCGAATCTGAAGGAGAAATCTTTCAGTGCAAAGGCAGGGGAGTATTTCGAAAAAAGAAAATCACTCCTTTAGTTGGTGATGTCGTTACATTTGATATTAGTGGTAAAAATGAAGGATACATTTTAGAAATACATCCTAGAGACAATGAGCTTATTAGACCGCCTATTGCTAATATTAATCAGGCAATAATTGTCTGTTCTGCGATGAAGCCAGTGTTTAGTACGGTACTACTGGATCGGTTTCTTGTATTAGTAGAGTCGAAAGGAATTAAGCCGGTTATTTTTATAACGAAAATGGATTTGGTTGCAGATGAAGCGAAAAATAGTCTCATTTCTTATCAAAAAGATTATGAACGAGTTGGTTACAAAGTAGAGCAGTTTTCAGTAAAGGATTCTTCAGCATTAGCTTCACTTGAACAATATTTCACGAATAATATTACGGTTATTGCTGGGCAATCAGGGGTGGGAAAAACATCGCTATTAAATGCGATAAATCCATCGCTCCTATTAAAAACGGATGAAATTTCTGATAGCTTAGGTAGAGGTAAGCATACAACTCGACATGTTGAATTAATTTCACTTTGTGGTGGATTAGTAGCAGATACACCAGGATTTAGCTCGCTTGACTTTCAGGATATTGAACCTGAGGAATTAGCTGCATGTTTTCCAGAAATAAGGGATAGAATGGAAAACTGTAAATTCCGTGGATGTATGCACTACAAGGAACCTAAATGTGCTATTAAACAAGCTGTCGAGTCAGGTGAAATTGCAAGCTATCGTTATCAACACTATTTACGATTTCTTGAAGAAATACAAAGTAGAAAGCCGAGGTATTAGTCATGACAAAAATAGCTCCATCAATATTAGCAGCTGACTTTTCTAAGCTAGGGGATGAAATAACGGATGTTACAAGAGGAGGAGCAGATTATATTCATGTCGATGTAATGGATGGGCATTTTGTGCCTAATATAACTCTAGGTCCTTTGATTGTAGAAGCAATACGACCATCAACAACATTACCATTGGATGTACACTTGATGATAGAAAATCCAGATACCTATATCGGGGCATTTGCAAATGCAGGTGCTGATATAATAACGGTACATCAAGAGGTATGTCCTCATTTGCATCGCACCATTCAATTGATTAAAGACCAGGATATGAAGGCGGGGGTAGTTATTAATCCAGCTACTCCGGTTGAAACACTATTACCCATATTGAATGATATAGATATGGTATTAATTATGACGGTTAATCCAGGATTTGGCGGTCAGTCCTTTATTAAAAGCACTTTAGCTAAAATCAAACAGCTAGACGAATGGCGAAAGGAATTTGGATATTCATATGAGATAGAAGTGGATGGTGGAATCAATACGTCAACAGCGCAAATATGTACAAAGGCCGGTGCTGATATTTTGGTTGCTGGTAGCGCAATATTCCAGAAGGAAGATCGTCCTAAAGCTATCCAAGCTATTCGGGATGCAGCAAAGGAGTAATTAGAGCGTGAAAACTGTAGCAATCATAGGTAATGGACCAGGTCTGTATCCTGATTTCACCCCATATCTAGATACAGTGGATTGTTGGATCGGTGCTGACCGTGGTGCATGGACATTGGTGAAAAAAAACATACCAATGGATTATGCAGTAGGAGATTTCGATTCTACGACAAAGGAAGAAAGGGAAGCAATTGCTAAATATAGTAAATATATGAAAGAGTATTCATCAGAAAAGGATGAAACAGACCTTGAAATTGCATTAAATAAAGCATTTGAGCTAAAGCCTGACTACATTTACTTATTCGGTGTAACAGGTGGTAGACTTGATCATGAATTAATTAATGTCCAATTATTATATTCCATTATAGATAAAGGAATAAAGGGAGCCATCATTGATCAGACGAATTATATAGAACTTACACTTCCAGGTGAACATCATGTAAAACATGACAAAAGCTATCCCAATATCTCATTTGTTCCATTTTCGCACGAAGTACGTGGTATAACTTTAACTAATTTCTATTATCCTCTAACCGATGCAAATATTTCATGGGGATCTACGCTTTGCATATCAAACAAGCTGATTAGAAATAGTGGTACTTTTTCGTACAATGAAGGCATACTATTATTAATAAAGAGTCGTGACACGATTCCCAGATAGCTTTGTTTGTTAAAAGAGGAGGGCGAACTCATGAAATTTTATACGATTAAGCTCCCGAGATTTATTGGTGGATTTGTAAGGGTCATTATTGGTACATTTAAGAAAGATAAGTAATAAGCATGAGCTTTTGTCAGTTGACAGAAGCTTACTTTTTTTTGGTAGAGATGAGAATTTTAATAGTTGCTGCATCATTGTCAGAATAAAAGTGCAAGCGACCGATTAGAAACGTCGACTGGAACGAGTCAACGGAGGTAAAGGAATTACGGTGAGCTTGTGAGTGATGATGATTTAGATTAGAGTGATTCGTGAAAGTCGCATCGTTTCTAGGCGCTAGAGCTGGACGCGGCTCAACATGCTCATATTTATTTTGATAAATTCCTTAATTTCCTAGACTATAAGAAAAAGGGGCTGGGACAAAACCCAGTAAAATAAAAAGTGGTACTCGCCAATAATTTGGTGAGTACCACTTTTT
>NZ_BAAACY010000033.1:0-33316 GCF_039521925.1 Virgibacillus salarius
CATCAAACATTTCAAAATAACTACTTGGCTTAACGCAGTCATTGCACTGATTTTATACTTTCTTAACTTACTACAAAAAATCCCACGGTGCATGAATGGCACCGTGGTTTCTCCTTCATTCGACATACTCGACGAAAGCTTGCGTTATAAAATATATTGCCTATTACTCCTTCTCACGGTCATTCATCTATTCTCGTTGCTTAAAAACTGCTCTAATCATTTAACCATAAAGTCCATTTATTTTATCCAAAAACTTCCTGAAGTATTTTTGATTCCTCATGATCAAGCATGTTTTTCTGAATAATTCGATCAATCGACTTATTCATTTGCTCTGCTAAAGACTGCGAAGATCCAGGTTCACCGATCACATATATTTTTTCCCAATCATTGTTTTTAGCGTGCTTATCCAACATTGGTGCGATCTTTTTGTACCATCGATGTTTATTTGCCTCATATCGGGATTGCAAATTATCTTTCTGAATAGATGGATTACCTGGACCCATTGCAGTCTTTTCTCGCCAGTTATCCGTCTCTAGATCTAATTCAAACGATTTTGTTTCATTAATTTCATTTAAGTAGGACTCTATAAACTTTACTTCATTTTGCTGCACAAGAATGATACCTGCTTTTGGATAGTCCTTTTTTAGCTTTTTCACTTGGTCTAATACAGGTGTTTCCTGCCAAAAGAACGCGGTCTCTAATCTCAATTGGACACGTGCAGCAAACCAAACTTCTTCATCAGCTGTTGCAAAAACAATAACGCCCTTACGAAATTCCTGTTCATTTCCGCGAATAAATTTTTCTACTTTTTGCTTTACAAGTTGAAAGCTTTTAAGTTCTTCCTTGTTATTGGCTTCCTCTAAATATTGTTCAAAATTACGCATGCCATTTTTGAATTGTATTTTCCATTCTCCCCCCTGTTGCTCAGGATCAGAGGGATCAGTATTTAAGTACATGGTAAATACCTTATCCGATCCTTCTCTATGAACGGCTTCTAACTGCTTTATTTCATGATTTAAATCCATCACATCGGCACTCCTTTACGTTAGTTTTCAACGTTACTTAGTATTGTTTAACCGATTATAATAGCGTGTAAACATATCTAAGAGATTAGCTTTAAACCAATAGCAGCAGTTAGAATCATACTGATAAATAGGAGCCTCTTCCAGTCTCTAGACTCATGAAAGAATAACATCCCAGCTAAAGCACTACCTACTGTACCGATTCCTGTCCAAACAGCATAAGCAGTGCTCATTGGAATTGTCCTCATTGCTATGCTTAAACAAGCAAAGCTTGTGACAAATCCGCCAATAAGCCAAATGAAGGAAGCTAGACTGCGTTGATGATTTATTTTATTTATCCCCATCACTCCAATTACTTCACTCACTCCCGCAATAATTAAAAATAGCCAATTCACTTCTTACACCTCTTCTCTTTCATCCGTGGTAGTGACCATTTTTAAGCCAAGCACACCAATCAACAGAACCATTATGAATACGATTTTTATCATACGAAAAGGCTCATCAAACAATACAATTTCGGCAATAACAGTCCCAGCTGTACCAATGCCTGTAAATACTGCATAACTGGTTCCAATTGGAAGCTTTCGGGAAGCAATAATAAGCAAATGCATACTTATATAAATTGCAAACACCGTTAATAACCAAGTAAATAAATTGTAAGAATGCTTTAAACCAATCACCCAACCAATTTCAAATAATCCAGCCACCAAAATAATTATCCAATTTTTATTCATTCATACCACCTCACAACTTTTAGAGTACCCAATTGTAGCTCAAACTCCATTAAAAAAACCGGAAAGATATCCATACGTAAGATATCCTCCCGGGCTTTTATCCCTCCGTGTACACGTATAACGTGCATTTCCTCTCGGACCAGACCAATTAAAAACAATTGCGGAACCCTAGGAAATCGCTATGCAATTCATTTAGATTATATACAGTCTATATAAGTGTGTCAACCCTTATAGCAAGGCATCACTAGAACTTACTTTTTCGTAATCCTTACCTCTTTTATTTGATATCCATCCATTTCTTCCACAGTAAATTGAAATCCTTCATGATCAATAATTGTTCCTTTTGTAGCATCTAAATTCTTCATAAAAATCCAGCCACCGATCGTATCAATTTCTTCATCTTCCAGATTAGTACCGATTAATTGATTTACTTCATCTAGTTGTAATTTACCTGAGACGATCTTATTCTTATGATCAACGTTTTCTATCATTGGTTTTTCATGGAGATCAAATTCATCTCGTATCTCGCCAACAATTTCTTCTAATATATCTTCTACAGTAATTAAACCAGCTGTGCCACCATATTCATCATTAACAATGGCCATATGGATTCGTTCCTTTTGCATTTTTAACAAAAGCTGCTTAATTGGTGTAGCCTCTGAAACATGAAGGATTGGTCGGATAAATTCTTCAATCGATATCGGCTTTTCCTCTTCTAGACGACCTGTGAATAAGGCTTTTATATTGACGAGACCAATAATCGTATCTTTATCCCCATCAGCTACAGGGTATCTGGTAAATTGTCCTTCTTGAATAACTTCAAGATTTACATCAAAACTATCATCTTTATAAAAACAAAGAATCTCAGTCCGCGGAGTCATAATGTTTTTTGCAAGTTGTTCATCAAACTCAAAAACATTGTTTACATACATCATTTCAGATTGATTGATTTTTCCACTTTTATAACTTTCCGAAAGAATTAAACGTAATTCCTCTTCCGTATGTGCAATTTCATGTTCCTTCACAGGTTTAAATCCAAATAATTGAATAAAAAGCCGGGCTGAGCCATTTAACAGCCAAATAAACGGATACATTATTTTATAAAAGAAGATAAGCGGTCTAGCAACATATAACGTTACTGCCTCTGCCTTTTGAATGGCAATTGTCTTTGGTGCTAATTCGCCAATTACAACATGTAAATACGTGATTAACAAAAAGGCTATAGCAAATGATACTATAGAAGCAATTGTTTCATTCATTCCTATACTGTCAAACACGGGATGAAGGATTCTTTCCAGGGTTGGTTCACCTAGCCACCCTAATCCTAATGCCGTTACGGTAATTCCTAATTGACAAGCAGATAAATAGGCATCTAAATTATCGATAAGCTTTTTTGCATGAATCGCCTTTTTATTCCCTTCAGCAATTAAATGATCTATCCGAGTTGAACGAACTTTAACGATTGCAAATTCGGTTGCTACAAAGAATGCGGTCAGCATAATCAATATAGCAACCAATAATAAGTTTACAATTTCCAATTATAATCCTTGTATCATTAGATACAAGGATTCCACCTCCTGCATAATAATTTATTTATACCTTATCCGTTAGCAGGTGAATCACCTGTCAACATAACCACTAATCCTATGGCCTTCCCACGTGAATCACCTCCCTCTCTAATAGCTTTTATTTTACCCTATTCGTATCCTATCGTCTATTCTTATGTATGTGTAGAAAGTGACTAGAAGCAAGCAAAGGAGATAATTAAAGTAAGAGCCAAACGATCATTCGAAACCGTTCGGCCTTTTGCTAGTTCTAAACAATTGACTATGCTTTTAAACACTAATCAGCGAAGTGTGTTATTGTAGTACTGCACAACAACAGACAAGCATTCAAGCTATGTTACTGACTATTTTTTATAATCTTTTTTAATCATTCGCAAAAAGGTAACTACCATGAATAATAAAATCACAGTAAATGGCAGTGCCGAGATTAACGAAGCAGTTTGTAAGGCTTGAAGACCACCTGCCAATAGTAAAACTACAGCAATCGCCGTAATGAGCACACCCCATACAATTTTTGTTACTAAAGCAGGATTTAAGCTCCCTCTCGATGTCATTGACCCTAAAATATATGTCGCAGAATCAGCAGACGTAACCAGGAATGTAAAGATTAAAAAGATTGACAACAATGATAATACCGTTGTAAATGGCAAATGCTGATAGGTTTCAAATAAAGCTACTGCGACATCAGCATTCACTGCTTCTGCAATGGAACTACCATTAAATAGATCATTGTAAAGTGCTGTTCCACCAAACGCAGCAATCCATATACAAGCAATTGCAGGGGATACTACTAATACACCTATAACGTATTCTCGAATTGATCTTCCTCGTGATACGCGAGCAACAAATGCTCCAACAAATGGTGACCATGCTGTTGACCAAGCCCAGTAAAATATCGTCCACTCTCTCACCCATGTTTCACCTGAATAAGGCGTTAGTCGTAAACTATATTGGACAAAGTTTGTGAAATAATCTCCTAA
This sequence comes from Virgibacillus salarius, assembly GCF_039521925.1. Classification (NCBI taxonomy): domain Bacteria; kingdom Bacillati; phylum Bacillota; class Bacilli; order Caryophanales; family Bacillaceae; genus Virgibacillus; species Virgibacillus salarius. The sequence goes on from NZ_BAAACY010000033.1 coordinate 4,302, forward strand.
ACCCAATACAAATGTATTGAAAATAAATACTGTTGGTCCTGCTAATAATACAAAAACTAATAATAAGAGACATAAGCCTAAATTGATATTACTTAACCATTTAATTCCCTTATCTAATCCAGTACTGGATGAAATTAAATATGTAATTAACATAATCCCAGCTATAGCCATTTGAACCCATATTGACGTCGGTACATCAAATACAGATTTTAGTCCTCCATTCATTTGTAAGATTCCTAATCCTAAAGAGGTTGCAACCCCCATTACCGTAGCAATAACCGCAAGGGAGTCAATCGTATTACCAACCATCTTATTCTTACCAACAATTGGTTGAATAGATGTAGAGATTAAGCCCCTTTCTTTTTTCTTGAATTGAAGGTACGCAATTACTAATCCAACAACAGCAAAGACTGACCATTGGCTAATCCCCCAATGGAAGAAAGCATATCCCATTGCAACTCTTGCAGACTCTTCCGTCATGGATTCTAATTCTGGAAATGGTGTATCGAAGAAATGACTCATTGGTTCTGCCACACCCCAAAAGACTAACCCAGCACCAAATCCTGCTGAAAATAACATTCCAATCCAAGTAAAGAAGGAATACTCTGGTTTCGAATCAGAGGCACCTAGACGTATTTTTCCATATTTACTGAACGAAATTCCAATTAAGAACAGTATAAAAACAAAAACCGCTAATAAATAGAACCAACCAAAGTTTATCGTCGTAAAATCAAATAACTTTCCTGCTACATCCCCGAACTTCTTTGGCATTGTAGCACCAATAATTACTAGTAAAAATACAATGATGGCAGATACATAGAAAACGGGATTTTTGAATGCGCTATTTTTATTCATAACAGATCCTTTCTATAAGTTTTATGTACCATTTACGGGATACGGAACGTAAAGAGGCACATTTTATTATACCCCTTTTATTTTTTAACTAAACCTCAAATTTCCAGCTCAATACCCTCAAAAGAAACTAAGCATTTGGACTGCAAAACTTACTTCCATCAGACAAGCTTATAATCGTCGTAACATGAATTATACTAACTCTCCACAGGATAGGAAGGCTTCAGAGCAATATATTGCAAACAAAAGCTCTCGTTTTCAAAGAGTCTCGCTTATTTCAGCTGCTAAATGAATGATTCTAATCAAAAAAACGAACGATAATTAATTTCATCAACTAATCATCGCTCGTTTTTGATTGCTTCTTATTTACTTTTTCCAGACTCTTTTAAATACTATCTATTATCGTACACGACGTACATGACCTTTAAAATGATTTTTCCAATACCCAGTACTCATATCAGCTACAGCTAGACCAGTTGAATTTTGAGCTCCGATAAACTTGCCACCGCCAACATAAATTCCAACATGTCCATTTGTTTTATACGTATTAAAGAATACGAGGTCACCTGGTTGAATATTGCTATAGGATACTTTTGAACCAGTTCTGGCAAGGGAAGATGTCGTTGAAGGAATAGAATATCCTGCTTGACCAAATGCCCAAGATACAAATCCTGAACAATCAAATCCGCTTGGTCCTTTACCTCCCCATACATATGGTACACCAATATATTGATAGCCAGCATTAATTGCTGTACTAATGCCACCGCCTCCAGAAGATACGGATGGTTTAGATGATGAACCGCTACTGCTTAATGTTTGAAGCTTTCCAGCTGAACTTGAATTTGAATTTGAAGAAGAAACAGTTGGTCTTTGTTGCTGAGCAATACTTTGTTTCACTTCATTTTCTAAAGAAGCTAGATTACTATCTTTTACTTGAAGCTCTTCTTTTAATGCTACAAGATCCTGTTTCTTATTTTTTAATGCTTCTTTTTTATTTTCATTTTCTTGTTTTTGCTCATTAATGGTTGCTTGTACACCTTTTAATTCAACCTTCATATCCTTAAGCTCTTCAAGCTTAGCTAATACTTTATCCTGTTTTTCTTCTACTTCTTTTTTATCTTTCTCTTGTTTTTCCATCAACTGGGTATCTGAGTCGGATATTTTATTCACAGCAGATACACGGCTAATAAAGTCACTAAAGCTTTTAGAACCAAAAATAACTTCTAAATAGCTAACATTTCCACCACTCTGTTGATAAGAAACTACACGCTCTTTTAAAATGTTGTAACGTTTCTCAATAGCTTCCTCAAGTTGAACAATTTCATCCTCTAAAGCTTGTACTTCTTTTTCTTTTTTAGCAATATCGCTTTCTGTCTTATCCATCATTTTTTGATTTTCTTTAAGCGCATGATTAACGTTTTTTATCTCTTTATTTAAATCTTCTAATTCTATTAAAACATCTGCAATTTTCGCTTCTGCTTCTGATAGATTTGCTTTAATTTCATCACGATTATCTTGAATTTCAGACTGTTTATTCTTGAGGTCATCCATCGTTTCCGCATGTGCATCCATTGCAAATGCACTACTTAAACCGACGACTGTCACAGTCGCTACTGTTACGATTGATTTCTTCACCTTTCTCCCCCACTTCTTTTTATCACGTCTGCAAATAAAATATGTATATTTTGTAATTCTTTTGATGGTATTATGCAGTAATGTGAAACTAGACTAGATTATGTATCCTATTAACTTAGGCAATTAGTAGTATAACAGTTAAAAATTGCACACATATTATAGTAATATTACAATTATGTTTCAAATGTGACATAAAACCTCTTTTTCCATTAAAAAAGGCGTTCATTCGATGTAGAATGAACGCCTTAGCCCAAGTTAATTTTCTTCAAAAAGAAGATGTAAATTGTTCCTCTTCTGTCGACCCCTTTAGTGCACCCGTTGAGAAACTACCACCAGATATTATTTGTGCTACTTCATCAAAATAGCCTGTTCCCACTTCGCGTTGATGACGTGTGGCACTATAACCAAATTGCTCACTAGCAAATTCTCCTTGCTGCAATTCGGAGTAGGCCTTCATTCCCTCATCTTTATATTTTCTAGACAGTTCAAACATACTATAGTTAAGAGCATGAAACCCTGCTAATGTAACAAATTGAAATTTGTAGCCTAATTCCCCTAATTTTTCTTGAAAAGTAGAAATTTCGTCATCCGATAACTTTTTCTTCCAATTAAATGATGGTGAGCAATTATAAGCTAGTAATTGATTTGGGTACTTTGCACGAATAGCTTCAGCAAACATGCTTGCTTCCTCCAAGTTTGGTTCTGATGTCTCACACCATACTAGATCTGCATATGGTGCATATGCTAGACCGCGGGCAATGGCTTGCTCAATTCCTGCTTTCGTTTTATAAAATCCCTCTGTCGTTCGCTCTCCAGTAATAAAACGAGCATCATATGGATCAACATCACTTGTAATTAAGTTAGCTGCGTTTGCATCTGTTCTAGCAATTATAATAGTAGGTGTTCCCATTACATCTGCGGCCAATCTAGCAGCAATTAGATTCCGTACTGCAGTCTGTGTTGGTAACAGTACTTTACCACCTAAATGACCACATTTCTTCTCTGATGATAATTGATCTTCAAAATGAACTGCTGATGCCCCGGCTTCAATCATAGATTTCATTAATTCGTAGACATTTAATTGTCCCCCAAATCCAGCCTCTGCATCAGCGATAATTGGAGCATACCAATCAATTGTTTGCTTCCCTTCTGAAAAATAAATTTGATCAGCTCGTTGAAGTGCTTGATTAATCCGTTTTACCACATTCGGTACACTATTCACAGGATACAGGCTCTGATCTGGATACATTTGCCCTGCCATATTTGCGTCTGCAGCTACCTGCCAGCCACTGAGATAAATGGCTTTCAAACCTGCTTTAACTTGTTGAACAGCTTGGTTTCCAGTTAATGCCCCTAATGCGTGAATATATTTTTCCGTATGCAACAGTTTCCATAGCTTACGTGAACCTAATTCTGCTAGTGAGTAGTTGAGGTCAATTGAACCCCTTAATCGAATAACATCATCAGCAGTATATGGTCGTTCTACTCCTGACCACCGTTGATTATTTTCCCATTCTTCCTTAATTATTTCTGCTCTACTATTTGTCATTATAATCCTCCTTTAAAATCAACTACGATATAGTGAAACTTCAATCTGTTAGGGTTTGGTTTTCCCCCTCTAATTGTTAATACCAAAAGGATATGACCTAAAGGCCCTTAAACCAATCGGACATTTACTGGCAGTTGATCCCACACTTACCATTATTGGTTTCTATTACTTGATGTGGAGAGCTTACTACCAGTTATATGCGGGTAAAATCTAATCTGTATGACTATTTGGTAACAATTATTGTTATAATACATATTCATTTGTTATATAACAGAGCATATAAAAAAATTAGTCCTCCTTTTTAGATAGACAATAATCACATTCCTGTATATATCCATTAGTCTTCATCTTCTCTCCACAATCTGGACATCTTGCTGTTTCACTATTCATCAATTTAAGAACCTCCTTTTATATAACAATTTTATTTTTTGTATTTTGTTATAAAACAGTTTATGGTAATATTTGAAAAATTGCAACCCTTTTTTTAAACTTAGTTGAAAAAATTTTTTCGTTGTTGGAGAATAGATGATGGATAAGAGATTTAGGTTAAGACAGCTTAGGAGATGACGATGGTGAAACGATTTCATTTTATTGGGAGTAGAGTGGTTAAAACTGGAGTTGCTGTATTCATAACTGCTTGGATTTGCTCATTACTAAATATCCCGGCTGTATTTGCAGTTATTACAGCAATTGTAACAATAGAACCCACTGTTTCTGATTCTATTCGTAAGGGAATTATTCGATTTCCAGCTTCTGCAATTGGTTCTGCATATTCGGTATTTTTTATATTCTTATTCGGAAACTCTCCCTTAACATACGCACTAGCCGCAACATTTACGATCGTTACTTGTTTTAAGCTAAAACTACATGCCGGGCTTTTAGTAGCAACACTCACTGCTGTAGCAATGGTTGAAGTTATTCATAGCAATTACTTTATATCATTCTTGATTCGTTTAGGAACTACGACCCTTGGCCTATTAGTTTCCACAGGAGTGAACATGTTTGTTTTACCACCTGATTACACAAAAAATATTACAGTAAATATGGAGAGCATTCGTAAACAGACAGGAGATATGATCGCAAAAGTTTTTCAATGCATGGTGGATGTTGATAAGTCACCAATCACTATTAACCCAGCAGATCAAGTATACAAAAAAATACAGCTGACAGAGACACTCATTCGCTTTCAAAAAGATGAATCGAAATTCCATCCACTTGCTGATAGCGAGAGAAATTACTTTAAGATAATAGAAAAACAGCTGATATGTTTAAGGCTTATTCATTACCATACAGATAATGTACTCCATACTCCAAAGAACTTTAGAATGTGGGGAGAAAACGAACGAAGGATTATTTTACATGCAGTAGACGAACTCGTGGAAGGATTTTCACATGCGAAACAGTTTGAATCACAAAAGCATCAACAATGTTTGAAACAATTAAGTGAAATGTTTTGGGAAGAAAATGGTCTGTCAAAAAATAAACATGACTACGACGCCACCACTTTTCCTCCAGAACTTATTATTATTTATGAATTAATATCTATTTACCAACTAGCTGATCGTTATTTTGAGCGTAATCAAAAGTTAAACAATTAGATCGGCCGTGCAAAGACAAATAATATAGCGCTTGGAACTACTTTTTCCACTTCGAAGCAACTGGAAAATACATGACTCTAGTGATCAGAACAACCGTGAGGAGTTTGCAAAGGAATTGGTCTACTCACGAGAAGGCTGATCAAATGTCATGGGAAAATAGAATATGATAGCTATATGTATGAACTATCATTTGCGTCTTCTTTTAAGCATCATCTAGTTATGTTATTCCACTAGATGATGCTTAAATGCATAGATAACTGCCTGAGTACGATCCTGTACCTCCAGTTTACCTAGTAGATTACTTACATGTACCTTTACTGTTTTTAAAGAAATGAATAACTCATCAGCTATTTCCTGATTTGTTTTACCTTGAGCCAATAGGAGTAAAATTTCTTTCTCTCTTTCTGTTAACTGTTCATGTAATTCCACTTGCGGTGTACGCATGCGGTTCATAATCTTTCCAGTTACTTCTGGCTCAAGTACCGTTTGCCCTTGATACGTAGCACGAATAGCTTTGGCAATTTCTTCAGCCTTGGATGTTTTCAACATATAACTAGTAGCACCAGCTTCCAATGCCGGATAGACCTTTTCATCATCTAAGAAGCTAGTCACAATAATAATCTTTGCGTTTGGCCATTGTTCCATAATTAATTTTGTTGCTTCAATTCCATCCATATCTTTCATGACTAGATCCATTAAGATAATATCTGGTCTTAATTCTAATGCAAGTTCTACAGCTTTCTCACCATCATCAGCTTCTGCAATAACTTTAATATCAGGTTGAGCGGATAAATAGGAAGTGACTCCAATTCGAACCATTTCATGATCATCAGCAAATAAAACGTTAATCATTATTCTAATCCTCCTTTCCTAGATTCGGTACCTTTACTTCTATTCGTGTACCTTCATCTGGGAGACTAATTACCTTGAAGCTCCCACCTACCTCATACGCACGTTCTTGCATATTCTGTAAGCCGTAAGAGCCCGTCTTTATTTTTTCCATAACAAAACCAATACCGTTATCCGTTACTCGTAAAATTACGTTTTCATCTCTTTCAACAAGCATTACTTGTAATGTAGTTGCTTTTGCATGTCGCAGCGTATTTGACACTGCTTCCTGAAGGATACGAAACAATTGGTCCTCTACACCTTTATCTACAGTAAACGCCTCAACGTTCCAAGTAATATCCATTGGAACTTTTTGTGTTAATTCAAGCAATAATTCTTCTGCACCAGCTTGTAGGGATTTCCCCTTCAAGGCAACTGGCCGAAGATGTAGCAGTAATGCCCGCATCTCTAATTGAGATTGATGAATCATGTTTTCCACCATTCGCAGCTGCTTTTTCATTACAGTATCCTTAGGAGGGTTTGTTTCATTGATAGCCGACATCATCATGGAAGCAGCAAATAACTGTTGGCTGACCGAATCATGTAATTCTCTTGCTAAGCGATTACGCTCCTGAACAACAATTTCTTGTAAGCTTTGTTCGCGTTCAGTAGCTCTTTCTGTTGCTAATCGCTGCGCTTGTTCTGTCTGAGCCCTAATTTTATTTTGTATTTGTCCCATATACCGGTGAATGTCTTCTAAATCTTTATACGCATCTATATCAAGGGTTAGTTTTTGACCTTTAATGATTTCATCCAGTTGTCTTTCTACGTGATGAATTCGTTGTCTCCAATAATATCCAGTTACTGTCCCAATAATCAATCCCGCAGCAACAGATATAACAAAAATAACTAGCACGAACGATACATCACCTAATTTTTGATCTACAATACGGCTCCAATCATTGACGAACGCGACAAGTGTTAACCCAACCATTGCAATTGATAGTAAAATACTAAACATAACAGCAGTAACAATATGACGCAAAATCATATTCATATTCGCTTCACCTCAATATCACCAGACAATAATGAGGTAACAATTTTCACACGTGGAACAACGGTATCATAATCTTTCGTTTGATAAAGCAAAGATTGATTCATCAATTTTTCATGGTAATGTCCCAATATATGCGCGCGTCCGAATACGGAACTATGGTGTATACTTACTTCAACATCATAAGGAACATAAATTTCCAAGTTACCAACCAAGTGACGTATAGAGATAACTGCTGTGTCTTTAGGAAGTACTGTATTACTTAAGTCAATAATCCGATCACCAAATGCACCATGAATATTAACATCTTTCCATTGATAGGCTGTTTCCTCTGTTCGTTGGTCATCAAATAGTTTATGGTCTAATAATGGTTGCTTACTTATAATTGTTTCATTCGCCTTATGCTGATTCCCCATTATGGAAGGTCTCAGAACTTCCGCTGCTTTTTTGGATTTGCTATAGTTAACCACAAACAAAACGATAGCGGCAATAATTAAGAACCTTACCGCAAGCATATTAAGAATCGCAAAAATAATACCAACCATACCGCTCCAAAAGATTACCTTTCCCCATAGACTGTGGAACTTTTTCCTTCCAATATAAATAAGCAAGGCAAAAAATAAAGCTGGAATTAGCATTCCGCCATGGAAAAATGTGAGCTCAATAATAAAGAGGATTACTCCAATGATCAATATCCAATTTAGAGTGTCCGTTGTTAATCGTTGAAACATGAAGTAAGCCTCCCTTCTTTATTATGTAAAACAGGCGCATCCACGTGCGCCTGTATAGTATATCATTTTTTTAATTGCTGACGAAGAGAAAGTGTGATATCTCGATGGTTTAATAGGAACGGCACCTGCCCACTTTAGTGATACTTATTTATACTTGCTCCTTTTCTTTCATTTCTTGTTCTAGTTTGGCTATTTTGTTATCAAATGTACTACGATAGTATGAATTATTAACTCGATACTCGAGTCCTTCGATGTATCTTTCCATCTCCGCAAATTTAGAAAAAGGTTTATCGGATGTTTCGTCTACCACTTTGTTCATCTGATGGTTGGCACGTGCAACATTTTCTCGACCCATTAGCTCCATCCTGCGTAGATGCATATCTTTTAGCTTATGCTTCATATCTTCATACTTCTGCTCTAAGGTGTCTAATTCTTGTTCCGCCTCATCACGTGATGCTTTCAATCGCTCTGCACGAGCTTGATATTCTTCGTGTTCCCTCACTGCAAATGCATGCATTTGCTCTTCTCCTGCTTTCTCAGCAATTTCTGCTTGTTTTAGACGTTTTTCAGCTAGGTCATTAGCCATCTGATACTCTTTTGTAAACTCATCCTTTAACTTATATTGTCTTTCCACAAGCTTTCGCACTTTTTCTTTTTCCTGTTCACTTTGACGTAAGTAATGATTTAATGCTGCAATTGGATTCTTTTGTTCCTTCTGATCCATAAGGTTATGAAGATCACTCGTTACAGAATCTTTAATACGTGTAAATATATTTGTCATTTTTCATGCTCTCCTTTTTTAGTGATGATTTATTTCAGCCCATTCACGCTCAAAATTAGTAAATGGGTCATCTGATTGAACTTCATGAACGATTGGTTCATGGTCTTCTTTTTTCCAGCTTTTATATATAAAGTAAAGTCCAATTGCTGCCACAACACCTATTAATGCAAACATATTTGAAATAGTGATGCTTAACACAATCAGCCCTAAGATAACCCAACCAATCTTTCCAATTGTTGAGTCACTTTTCATAAATTGTTTAAAGATAATGTAAAGTAGCCATATTCCTAAACCTAAAAACACCATTGGTCCCAAGTTTGCTACTAATACGATCAATGCAGCTAACCCTGCTAGAAATAATAGAAATTTCTTCACTTTGTTTCCTCCTTTCTTTATCTTAATTCCATATTACAGAAGTGTAGGGATTATCGTAATGAACTACAGCCATATTTTGAACTAGTACCTGAGACGTAGAAAAGTGTTAAATTGCAGAACAAAAGCGCCCGCGTTTAGAAACGTAGCAACTGGAGCGAGCCAGCAGTAGATAAAGGAATTATGTGCTTGCGACTCGATGATGATTTAAATTAGGGCGATTCGTGAAGTCGCCTCGTTTCTGGGTCTGGAGCTAAGTGACCCATGTTCATCTGTGTCGCTATCGCTTCGCTTATATATTAAATAGGTTGCTTATTAAATTCTCACCATAAACACAAACACTGTAAGTCTTTAATATAAAACCATTTATTCGAACAAAACTAGCAAGGGTGAAGAAGTGATTTTCGTGATAAATAGTTAGGAAGCTATGTTCTAAGCATATAAAACTCACTCTGAATCGGGTGAATTTTCAATCTTATATGCTAAAATAAAGTATAAGTCTAAAAAAGGAAAACTAATTTGGGGGATGAAATTTATGAAAGTGTTTCCACAGATTTCTTTAATGTTTATACTGGTTGCGGCATTACTGACAGGGTGTGACGAGGGAGAGGCACAAAATCCAGATGGTCCTGTGACGATCCAGCAATATAACCAACTGGAGAATAGAATGGAATTCGATGATGTAATTGACATGCTGGGACAGCCGGATCTTATTAATTTCAAAGAAAATACGGAGGATGAAGTGGAATTCATCGATGAAAACACCTTGTACAGCTGGGATGGCGCAGCTCCGGACTCCGGAATAACTTTACGTTTCAGAGACGGGAAACTTTCCAGTAAACAACAGGTAGGTCTTGAGTAGGTATGTGGAATAATATTGCCAAGTCTTTCAGAGAAATTACTCTTATTCTATTCGTTATATTGCTAATTAGCTGTACACCTGGGTTATTCCAAACCCAGAGCTTTACCTATTTCTTACAAACTTTGGGGGCTGGGATTTATTATTTGTTACAGCCGCAGAAGCTAACCGTTCCATTAAGCAATGGCGAGGAAGTAACTTTCTTTGCAGCGGTTTCCAACGCATATTTAAATTCCATTATCATTATACTTGGCTCCCTAATTTTATCCATTATTGTATCCATTCTATTTACATATGTATTTCACATGCTGGCAGCATCTATTAAAAAAGCGCTATCTGGGGTTTTTTTTATCATCGAAGCCATGCCGGATGTGTTAATCGTTTTATTATCTATCCAGTTTTTTATCTGGATTTTTAAGACTACAGGAATTTCTCTGGGGATTTACGAGTTTGGCGGGGAGACGATATACCTCTTGCCAATACTGGCATTAAGTTCCATTCCAACGATCTACCTGTTTAAATATATGGTAGCAGGAATTGCTGAGGAAAAGACCAAACACTATTATTTATTTTCACAATCAAGAGGCTTCGGGGAAAGCTATATCTTTTTCGTTCATCTATTCAGAAACACACTTTTAACACTCCTTCAATATTACAAAAATATCTTTCTGTACATGATTTCAAGCTTATTAATACTAGAAATTATTTTGCGGTTAAGCGGGATCATGAGCTTTGTCAAAGTGTATGGAATTGGAGACTTCCGAATATTAATGTGGGTGCTTATTATGCTGTATTTCCCTCTATATCTATTCAACAGAATAGGGGAATACGCAGTAAACAAATGGACGTTTAGCAAGGAGGTTGATGAGAGTGTTGGGTAAAGTAAACATGAAAATCTGTATAGGCATTCTATTGATCTTGATCCTTGTGTTATTCAGTTTCTTTCCCAATCTAATTCTCTCAAAGAAGCAGGCACCCTCCATTATGCTGGATGACAATGGTGACTTTATCGGGAAGCCGCCCTATTCTCCCGTGGAGTTTCCTCCTTTTGGGACAAATGTTATGGGAGAGTCTTTAGTTTACAACATACTGGCCGGTGCGAAATATACCATTATCTTTGTCCTTATTGTATGCTTGTTCCGTTTTCTCATTTCTTCCGGTTTAGCACTTATATATGCATTTTATATTCATAAGTTTAGAAATCTGGTACAACGTGTTGTAGAGATTACTTATATTATTCCACCTGTTATTATTGTCTTTTTTCTGCTTGCACCAATGCTCTGGTTCTTTCAGGAAGATAGTTTCCGCTTTATGTTTTTGCTGGTGCTTGTATTAATTGGTATTGGCACACCTCCCTTAACGTTATTAATTGGAGATGAGATAAAAGGGGAACTACACAAGGATTATATCAAGATTGCAAAATTACAAGGCGTGAGTAACTTTTATATTTTTAAAAAGCACATATGGAGAAACATAAAACCAAGGATTGGTATTTTCTTTATTCAGAATAATATTCAGCTACTCTTATTATTAATTCATTTGGGAGTACTGGGGATATTCATTGGAGGTAGTAGGAAAATAGATATTACCGAAGAAAGGAGTGCTTTTTTTTCCATCACCAATGAATGGGGTGGATTAATTGGTTCTTCCTATCAGGAATTTTTACATCATCCATGGATTGTAATGTCTCCTCTGTTTTCATTTATGATATTGATTATTTTACTAAAAATCGTACTGGCAGGAATAGAAGAGTCGACCAAATTAAAATAGTTACATATTTCGAATATTAGCTTTTGTGTTAAAATTAATAGAACAGTTCGTTTAAGAAGGTATATAATTAGACTACAAATAGTCACTGTTCATGAAACGGGATAGGTTGTTTCAGGATATATGTTAACGTTTAGGAATGGCAGTGGTTTTAGATATAGCTTAAAAGGAGGCCGTTAGTTGATGAGCTGAGGGGTTAAAATCACGCTTTGGACTCTTGTTGGTGTTTTTATTATTTTCTCTATTGTCAGCATTGCAACCTTCTATGCTTTCGAGTTCCGTTGAGTAAGCGGGCGTGTTTATTTAATATCGTTTATTTTTCCAATTTTGGAATTTTTGAAGGGAGAAAAAATATGTACATAAAAACAGAAAGATTAATTATACGTCATTTTGAATTAGATGATTGGGAAGGAGTATATGAGTATGCTTCCCAAAAGAGTGTAATGAAATATATGCCAGAAGGTGTATTAACAAAAGAAGAAACAAAGAAGTTCATCCAAAAAAATATTGATGATTCAGCTGAAAAATTCCCAGTAATACTAGCTGATGAGAATATTTTAATTGGACATTTAGAATTTTTTAAATATTCCGGCGATCATTCTTATGAAATAGGGTGGGTATTTAACCCTAAATATTATAATAAAGGTTACGCTTCCGAAGCTGCATCTGCGATAATAAAATATGGTTTTGAAGACTTAAAGTTACATAGAATTGTTGCTACATGTCAGCCAGAAAACATTCCTTCGTACCGTGTTATGGAAAAGATCGGCATGAGAAGAGAAGGTTATTTTAAAAAATGCATCCCTCATGGTGATCAATGGTGGGATGAATATTCCTATGCTATTTTAGAGGAAGAATGGGATAACTAAATAGTTTCTGCTACATTGTCAGTTACCTTATTGTGCTTACGGGTGTAATAACGAGCGGTTATAAATAAAGAGAAATTTCAATCGGTGGGGGGTTTTTGTTTTATCCCCCCGATGGTTCGTACCACAAGGGTATGACCTAAAAGCATTTGAACCAATCAGGTCCAACATATTTAATATTCGATAGTGAGAACGAATGCAACTACGAAGAATTAAATTCAATTTTTTGTGAAATGTCAGATTATTTAATAACATAAATTATTATAATCAATTCGTTTAATTGAGAATTATTATCACTTATTGTATATTAGTTAGTAACAATACATAAAGTGAGGAGAATATATAATGAAAATATACTGGACTAAAATAAATAAGATTATTGAAGAAACGCCTGAGGTAAAAACATACCTGCTCGACTGTCCGGACGACTTTACATGGGAAGAAGGTTCCCACACCCACTTCGCACTGGAAGGTTTTAATGCTGGAGATAAACCAAATCGCAGCCTGATTCGCCACATGTCCATCTCCACTTTACCGCACGAAAATTCAATCGGTATCACAACACGTATCAGAGAGCAGTGCTCTGAGTTTAAAACGATTTTAAGAAATCTTAAGGTCGGCAATGAAATTGCAATATTTAAAACGCATTCGAATGTACCACTTAAACGAGAAGACAAAAATGTTTACCTTCTGTCATCAGGTGTCGGTCTAGCAACTTTCAGACCGCTTGTACTTGATTATTTTGAACGTGCTGATAACGTCAATAAAATTCATTCCCTAAACATCGATTCATCAAAAGAATTCTTATTCACTGATATTTTTAAATCCGTACCAGACAAGAAGTTTACATCGCAGTTCGTCGATAACCGTAAAGATTACTATGAAGAAGTGAAAGATCTTGCTGCAGACAAGGATGGGCTCTTCTACGTTGTCGGTAGCGACGAATTCCTCATACAGAACATTGAAATGCTACGTGAGCAGGGCATCAAGCCGGAACAAATTATGCTCGACAAGCATGAACACGAACTGCCTAAGTTTTTATCATTTGATTTGTCAATTTAAGCGAGAAATATATTCTCTTGGTACATACTAAATAGATGTTGCGCTAACGAGTGTTTTTCTGGAATAACGGCATTTAAATTAGTTATTACATTCATGGAATGACACATCGAAAAGTAAAAGCTAAGTATAAATGAATGTTTTTTGAAATGCATCCAAACGGATTAATTGTTGTTGGAAGGGTTAGAAAAAGCAAAATATAATAACGAAATAGATTCAACGGATGTGGCAATAGCATTTACAGTTGTACTGAGGTGGAAAAATATACAAAAGAAGGAAATGTGATTTTATAAGAAGATTGATTATAACCTACTAAGAGTACCACCAAGAAAACGCGAAATTATAAAGGTAAGGAAATTACAATGTTAAAAAGCCCAATTCCTCAGCTTTAATTGAGAAATTGGGCTTTTTTCCCGAAACCCTCTAGCTTTAACTTACTTTCTTGTTACTGTTTCTGAACATACATAATGAAAAAGCAAATCTTCCGTATTTTTTAATGATGATTCATGCGTTCTTTCGAATGCATGAGATGAATCAATTCCAGGTCCAATTAGTCCATGAATAATATCATGACCAGCTCTAATAGCTGCCGAAGCATCGGAGCCATAATACGGGTAAATATCTAATTTATAGCCGATATTATTTTTTTGCGCTAAATCTACTAAATGCTTGCGGAGCCCATAATGGTATGGTCCTGATGCATCCTTCACACAAATAGAAACCGTATATTCGTCAGTGGATTGACCATCTCCCATTGCCCCCATATCTACAGCCAGATATTCTGTTGTTTCTACAGGAATATTTGAATTCCCCCCATAGCCAATTTCCTCATTATTAGAGATGAGAAAATGAGTCGTATAGGGTAGCTCTATGGATTCTTCTTTTAGCCGCTTAATAAGCTGTAGTAAAATACCGACACTCGCCTTATCATCTAAATGACGTGATTTTATAAATCCATTTTCTGTTACCTGTACGCGAGGATCAAAAGAAACAAAGTCTCCAACTTCTATACCTAGTGAGCGTATATCATCAGCATTTTCAACCTTTTCATCAATTCGCACTTCCATATTCTCTTTATCTCGTTTTGCTTCACCCGCATCTTTATATACATGAACCGATGTTTGATGCATTAAAATAGTACCTGTATAATTTTTACCATTGGCTGTATGAATCGTACAGTATTCACCTTCAATTGAATTAAAGTTAAACCCACCGATCAAGTCTAGACGCAATCTCCCATTATTCTTGACTTCTTTCACCATTGCTCCTAGCGTATCGACATGTGCTGTTAGCATACGATGCTCACTATTGTTTTTACCAGGTAAAGTGGCAATTAACCCTCCCTTAAGATTACGTTTTGTCTCTACATTTAATGCTTGAAGAAATTCCTCGACATAGCTGATAACTTGATCGGTATAACCAGATGGACTTGGAATCGATACCAATTTCTCAATAACTCCCTTTGTTTCTGTTACATTTGGATATGTATGCATAATTTTCCCCTCCACGATGGTTTATATATTTTCTTTAGCTATGTTGTCTACGATCCTCTCTGCTGCCCTACGATAATAATTACTCATATTTACGAAAGAAGCAACCAATAATAACTGTGTTAAGTAGTCAGATTTCTCACTATCTAGTGCCACTATATGCCTCGTTACTTCTTCAGACAACAACGACATTTCGTCTTTTAGTTGCCCCATGCTTTCATCGGCCATTTGAACATAACGCTTATATAAGTCCGTTAAATCAAAGCCTTCTTCGGTTATCATTGTGTTTAACGGATCTAAAGTCACCTTTACATCATTTATGGATAAAGCTCCTTTCATTTGATAGATCATGGCAATAAGCATCATATGAACTTTTGAATACTTTTTATTCTCAATAGGGAAAAATAATTTACCCTTCGCATAATTATTGATCATTGTTTTAGTTAGTACTTTTTCATTTTCATCTCGCTTTAAAATACCAAACTTATTTTCAAATAACTGAATAACCTGATCCATATACAAATCCAAGTCTGGGATTTCTTCTAAAGAAAGCTGACTATTTAATTGCATGCCGTCTAAAATGTCTTTATTGTTTTCCATTATTCAACCTCTTTAACGTTTTGTCCTAAACATTTCTATCCCATTATTATACGTGAGAATAAATATGAAGTAAACCTTGACTACATATCAAAATACATATATCATTTAAATATAGTTTTTAAAACTACATAACATTATAAAGGTGTTGATTACATGTGTATACATATTCGTGAGCCAATTAATGGGCTTACACATTTATTCGGAGCTGTTTTATCCTTCGCTGGATTGCTAGCACTAGTCATAAAAGCAACAGCTACAACAGATTCTTCACTAGCTATTGCAGCTGTAATTGTATTTGGTATTAGTATGACATTGTTATATGCTGCCTCGGCCACCTATCATATGGTGATTGCAAGAGATCAAGTCATCGCATTTTTGCGGCGAATCGACCACTCAATGATATATGTATTAATTGCCGGGACGTATACGCCTTTTTGCCTAATTAGTCTACAGGGGACCTTAGGGTGGGCACTATTTGTGATTGTTAGTACACTAGCAGTACTCGGTGTTGTTTTTAAATTAGTATGGTTTCATTCACCTAGATGGCTATCTACTTCATTATATATAGGTATGGGTTGGATTGTTGTATTCTTCAGTTCATCTCTAGCACCAATTATTAATACAAGTGGGATGATATTACTTGTATTAGGTGGTGTTTTTTATACGATTGGTGGCATCATTTACGGGCTTAAACCAAAAATATTATCATTTAAACATATGGGATTTCATGAGATTTTCCACATATTTATTCTAATTGGTAGCCTATTTCATTTTATTTGCGTCTATGGATATGTCTTATAAGGAATTAAAAAACGTGTGGTTTTTATTAAAATGCCCTTTACAAAGGTGACTTTATATAAACCACACGTTTCTATTATTTAGATTAAAAACAACACCTTCTCAAAAGAACGCTCTCTTTCAACAGGTCCCTTTGAAACATCCTTATTCTTTTAATCCTTCTGAGGATCAGAAGGATTAGATATATCAGATAGAGCTTCTCCAGCTTCATTCTCTAATTGATTATCTACTGCTAAATCTCCTAAAGCAACCATTCCAACAATTTGTCCGTTCTCGACAACTGGCAAGCGACGGATTTGCTGTTGCGCCATAAGCTGCGCAGCTTCATGTGCATCCATTTCTGGTGTACCTTGAACGACTTGTTGTGCTGTCATCACTTGAGAAACCGGAGTTTGGGCAGCTTCTCCCTGCGCTGTAGAACGTAACGTAATATCACGATCAGTAATCATCCCAACTATGCTTCCATGTTGATCTACAACCGGAAGCGATCCAATATTATGTTCGCTCATTAGAGCAGCTGCTTCTTGTATCGATTGTGTATCATTGACTGTATACACATTCGATGTCATAAAATTTCGTAATTGTTGATGCATTAGTATGAACCTCCTTTTTACAGTAGCATTCGTCATTTGGCTTATTTTTATTATAAAATAAAACAAAAATAAACGTGTCACCATGCAGTGACACGAAACATATGCTTACTTCTTAAAGAAAGTAGTAATTAATGGACTTACTTGACCATATATCTTCCCCATTTGCGAGGCAACTTCTGTCATTTTATTAAAATCCAATTGTCCATCTTGATCACGGAATTGGGCAATAATATTTTCTGTTGTAGATGCTTTCTTAGGAGTATTCCTGCCTTGGAGTGGTCTTCCAAACCAATCAGCTTGACGTCTAGGAGGTGCTTGCCTCATTATTGATCTTCTTTGTCTATCAGGAAACATACCTACATCACCTCTTCATTATAGTCTGTTATAGTTTATGTGCTGACATGTTCAGTGATAAGGATATTTATACTAGGATTTATCATCTTCAACAAATTTTTTCTTGTAATGTGCTAATGCTAAAAGCGGGAAAAGGTATTCATAACTGTGATAATGCATGTAAAAGCTACCAGGTAGTGCTTGACCCTTTGGATAGTTTGTCGTCCAATTATTTTGTTTTTCTTGATTAGATAATAAAAAATCCATTCCTCGTTTTATTCCGTTCGTTTTTTTAACCTCAGCAGTAATCAACGTATCAAGCGCCCAAGCTGTTTGTGTCCGTGTGCTTTCCTTTAATGGAATATACGTTTTCTCCTGATCACTTTTACATGATTCCCCCCATCCACCATCTTCATGCTGTATTCGATACAACCAATTAACCGCTCTTCTGATTGAGGCATTCCCTGGATTAATTCCTGCTGCAACTAGTCCTGTTACTGCTGCCCAAGTACCATATATATAGCAAATACCCCACCTTCCATACCAAGAGCCATTCTGCTCTTGATTTTTGATTAACCAATGAACAGCTCGCTTTACTAGCGGATGAGACTGATTCAATTTCGTAAACGTAGCTAGGAATTCTAATGTCCTGCCAGTTAAATCTGCTGTTGAAGGATCAAGTAATAGTAGCTCTGCTCCTTTTATTGGCAACCATGTTAGAAGTAAGCTATCTACATCTTTTTCAAATGCTCCCCACCCACCATCATCATTCTGCATTGCTAAAATCCATTCTACTCCCCTATCCCATATAAAGCGATCCGTATTCTTAGTAAGGACACTTGTTCGTAGAGCTCGTAATGCTGCTGTTGTATCATCATGATCAGGTACTATAGTATTGACGTTGGAAAATCCCCATCCGCCGGGAAGTATATATGGTGTGTGAATTGCCCAATCTCCATAGAACTGTTGTTGTTTAGCACGAATATAATTTGTAGCCTCTTGAATGGTCTTTGAACGCGAAGAAACACCTGCTTCCTGTAAACTATAACTAATGAGTGACGTATTCCAAACAGTGGCAGTTGTAAATTGCATATGCAGTTGATTATCAACGGTGGTGATAAAGGATCTTAATCCTTTTATCGCTCGTTTAATAACGGGATGATCCTTCCTGTACCCTCTTGCTATTAAAGCGAAAATCATCAGAAATGTTGAACTAAAATAGGTATTAAATGTTCCATCTGGTTCCACTCGCTGAAGTATATACGTTTCAGCTCTGTTTAACGCTAATTCATGTAATTCATGAGGCAGTCCTATTAATTTTTTTATCCCGCCTTTTAATATAGAAAAAAACGTTTGCCACTCCCGTAAATCTTCTTCCCAATTGGCCTTTCTCTGCATAGTTAGATCCGATAAATTAGGTGATGCAGATGTTGTTAACTGCAACTTTTTATCTGCTACTAGTAATATAGGTATGAAGTGAGCACGAGCGTAGACAGAGAAATCAAAAAGATTAATTGGAAAATAAGCTGGGAGCAATATGCCCTCAATGGGTATCGGTATATGCCTTGGCCAACTATATTGTCCTGTTAAGGCGAGCATTATTTTAGCAAATAATTGAATATTATTCAGTCCACCGTTACTTATTATAAAATGGCGAGCCTTTTGGATATGCTTATCATCTATTGTGTAATAGCCACTATAAAGTAAAGCATAATAGGCTTCAACTGTAGCTGTAAGATTTCCTGGTCCTTCATCATAAAATAATTTCCATGCACCATTTGCTTGTTGTTTATTTGCAATTCGTTCAGCTAAAGACTTTATCAAATTAGAATCATTGATTTCCAACGTTCGTAATAGAATAATCATATAACTATCAGTTGTTATACCTGTTTCAAATGGATAAGTCCAAGATCCATCCTGATTTTGCGTTCCTTTCAATTCATCCAATAACTTATTCATCGCTGCTTCCAGTTGTTTATCCATACGATATGTACTCCTTTTTGAAAGCTATTATGGAAAAACATATGCCACTACTACGATGCATATGCCTTAGAAGGAGGTGCTTTATGATAAAATGTATGGTTAAAAAACGAGCAACGAGCAATCGGAAATTAAAAAGACATTTAAAACATATCATTAGACATAGACCTCTGTCTGTTTCTGAATCCGATCTCACCGAATGGGAATTTAACCTCATTCAACAAATCAAAGCAAAAACAAGCAAATTAAATAAGAATAACGTAACAAGAACAAAAGCTTATTACCAATTTTACTGCGTTTATCCGGAAATTCACTGGGCACTCTTAGGTCATCTAGTTTCTAGAAATGGTGGTTGGAATATGACAGACCTTAAAGGAGATTTACTTCCCAGATTAATGACAGAGGCTGAGCGTGAACATTTTTTCTTATTTTTAGAGCGGGGAAACTGGCTCATTTTTCAAGACGTATTCCCACAATGTTTATTATATCAACATAGTCTGATAAACCAGAAGAACTTATTCTACTTACTTCCATACTTGAATGTTTCGGTGTTTATGGAAGCTATTTGGAATGATTTTTGGAAGTTTAGGGATTGTCGAAAATTAGCTATTGCGATGGTCATTAATGAACAGAATTATTTAGAAAATAGAGTCGTTCTAAACAAGCAATTTCAAGAAACCGTATTACACACCATCGAATTTAAACTATACGATGCTTTACGATTCAACCACATTATCTTCCCTAAACTTAGTGAAGTAACTGGTAGGCCTCGGATTATCGGCGAAACACTTTATCAATTCGCTGATCTACATAAACGAATTATGATCGGCATTCGCTTATATGACTTACTTTTTCAACGTAAACCCGTTCTACAAGCTATCTTACAATGGGCAAGTAAGCATCCGCATACGGGTTCGCGGTCTGATTATTGGAAAGATCTATTTCATCCAGTAAATGAATCTGTACCAGGTACCATATACAAACGAAGAACCAAGCATTGCAAGTTAAGAAAGGATGAACCACGTATTTATAGTCCACCATTAAAATTTGCTTGGAAGGATATAGAACATGAGGAGGCAGAAAAAGGGGATTGGTTCAACGACTTTCGAATATTACATTACTTAGATAAAAAAGAAATAGATACAGGTGGGGATATATATGATGATTATTGTAACGACCTCGAAAAAATCGAATTTGCGATTATCGCAAAAAATGCGATCTTCCAAAAGTAAGCGATCTATTCATGCATATATCACTGTAATATTATTCGCCTCACTAATCGGTACTTACTTAGATTTAGTTTGCGTTGAAATGGGGATGTATTCCTTTCCTATACGACTATTTCCAGGACTCTTTTCCATTAATATACTATTTACGCTCATCATTCTCCCAGTAGCTTCCATTTTATTTATCCGTGTTATGCGCCACTTAAAAACCATTCCCCGTACCTTTTTCCTCTTTACATGTAGCTTTCTGATTTGCATGATTGAACAAATAGCTGAACAAGTAGGCTTGTTTGTTCATCATGAGGATTGGAATCACATTTATTCGTTTGTTGGTTACTTCATCTTTTTAGTTGTCATATGGAAGGGATTTAGTTGGTTGTCTAAATAATAAAAGCTTACAAATATAGTGTAGTACTCCTTTCTTAATCATCTGCCATTAGGTAATGTAAAAACTCTATTACACTTTTGCGATTGCTGTTTTTTACTTTTTTATAAGCGTTGCTTACATAATCTCTAATTGTTTTTTCAGATAATTGTAGGGTATTGGCAATTTCTTTATTACTGTAATTTTTATACATTAAATACAATACGTCCATATCTCGCTTACTAACATCTATACCATTACTACATAATTTCTGTTTCAGCTTTTCTTTATTACCAATATTTTTTGGCCCAATTATATCAATCATTTGCTTTGCAATAGCTTCGGAAAAAACAAATTGACTATCGTAAACATTTCTTATGGAATGAACAAGTCCTTCGCCGGTAATAGTACTTACTAAGAACCCTCGTCCTTCTTTATCAATTGCTGTACGAATAACATTCACGTCCACATCTGACATCATAAACATTAAACTTATATGTGAGTAGCTCTCTCTAATTTCCTTTAGCTTAGACTTAATAGATTTCGTAAATTTATTTAACTGTATGAGTGCAATATCAGGTTTAAAATCCTCTAGTTTCTTAAAGATCGTTCGATTATTCGTATTACGTTCAATTTCTAACACTTCGATATCCGGTTCGTTCTCTAATAATAAATGTGTGTTTTGATTTATACCTTCACTCATATTTATGCATACAACTTTAATCATCTGACTTCCCTACTTTTATTTACAGATTGAAAAAATAATCCTGTAGCAATTAAACAACTACAGGATTTAACCATTAAACTTCACGATCTATTAATCTACCCTTTAATGCAATACGCTCTTTTCCATCTATTGTACAGGTGATTAATGTAATTTCCCTTTTATTATCTTTATCCTCAAGAATCTCAACCTTCGTTGCCTCAATAACTTCTGACGAGGTAATCTCATATACATATTTCTTAGTCGCCGTATGAAGAATAGCTTTATCACCTATCGACACTTCTGGCAACTGGCGAAAATGTCGATCACCTCGATATCCACGATGCCCTGCTATTGTAAAGTTTCCCTCACCTGGAGTTTGATTCGGTTTAATCTGAGTTAATGCAATACTCAAATTCGCTTCAGTAGTTTCAGGCAACACCTTTTGTTTTAAGTCGATGGAAGGGATTTCTAATTCAATCACTTGCTTTAATTCTTCTTGTGTGAAGGGCAAATCATCGATTGTAGATAAATCCACTGACTCATCGTCTGATTGCGCTATCAAGGATAACGCGTCTTCAAGAGCATTTACTTCTTTTTGTTGATTCCATTCATAGTATAAAGGAATTGCAACTAAGATGAGTCCGATGAAAATAAACGCTCCCCCAATTATTTTATTTCTATTCATCAATGAACGCATCCCTTTGCTTACCAAAAATTATACTTGTTTACGTCTTCGGAACACGACTATCGTTCCAATCATTATTGACGTAATTCCTAATATCAACAAATACCTAAGCCATTCTTCTCCAGTTTGTGGAAGTTTATTATAGGTTGGCGTAGTATCTTCTGGTTTGTCGGTTCCTGATAGTGTAGCTTGATTTGTAGCAGTTAACCTGACAAGGTCTGATTGACCTTTTTCTATCTTGAATGGAATCGGTGTAGAATCCAATTGATAGCCTATCGGTGCTTTTGTTTCCACAAATTGATAGCTTCCAGGCTTTAAATTATCTACGGTAATTTGACCTTGCGCATCCGTCAGTAGCCCTTGCTTCAACGTCTTACCATTTGCATCTTGAAGCTTGAATTCAGCGTTTGGCAACAGCTTATCGCTATTACTATGATCAACTTTGGTAAGTACAACAGAGCCTGGAATTATTTTATTTTCTACATTTAGTTGAACCAATTTGACATCCGCTTCTGTTTTACTTTTCTCGATTGTAAATGGAATGGATGTGTCATCTAAATAATAGCCAAACGGAGCTTTGGTTTCGACAAACCGATAGTTTCCTGGTTTTAAATCGTCTACAACTAGCTTTCCAGCTTTATTTGTTGTTAAGCCTTCTTGTAGTATATTTCCTTCTGCATCCTCCAATGTAAATTCCGCACCAGATAAAGATATATTACTGTTATCTGCATCTACCTTCGTCAATTCCACCTTACCAGTAATCCATTCATTTTCTGCAGTAATAGATAATGGTTCAGCTTGACTTTTCTTAACTTCAAATTCAATTGGTTTTTGATCTAATTGATAATACGCTGGTGCTTTTGTTTCTACAAATTGATAATGACCTGGTCGTAGATTGTTTATCAGAAGTTTTCCATCTTCATTCGTTGTCATTCCTTTTTTGATGGTATTCCCATCCTTATCTTGTAATTCAAATACAGCATTCTCTAGGAATTTTTCATGGTCATATTTGTCAACTTTCGTTAATTCTACTGAGCCAGGAATGAGTTGATTCGTAACCTGTACCTTTGTAACATGGACAGTATCTTCCGTTTTACTTTTCTCAATGGTAAACGGTATCGGTTTTTGATTTAGCTGATAATGTTCTGGTGCTTTTGTTTCTACAAATTGATAGTTTCCTGGTTGTAAGTTATTAACAACCAACTTTCCATTACCATTCGTTGTTATGTCTTCCTTCATCAGGTTTCCTTCATTATCTAATAAGTTAAACGTTGCACCTTCAAGTACGATTTCCTTATTATCACTATCAACCTTTGTTAATTCTACCTTACCCCTTATTAATTGATTAGGAGCTTCAACTAAAATCGTTGCTGTTTCTCCATCTTTCACCGTAAATGGAATTGGTTGATGGTTACGTTGGTAAAACGTTGGTGCTTTTATTTCCACAAATTGATAGTTACCAGGTTGTAAGTTTCCAACAAATATCTCGCCCGCATCATTCGTTGTTAAAGATGGATGAACAATCGTTCCATCTGCCTTTTCTAGCTTAAACGTCGCACCTTTTAACACTTTTGCATGATCTTTTTGATCAAATTTAGTTAATTGAACAGAACCTAGTTTTTCATTTTCTGCTGATAAATAAATAGCTTCTGTTTGTTTATCATGAATAGAAAAAGGAATAGGTTTTTCACTCAATTTGTACCCATCTGGGGCTTTTTTCTCCATAAACCTGTACTCACCTGATTTAAGCTGATCGATAAAAATGATCCCCTGATCATCTGTTGTTAATTCTGCAATTTCTTCATACGTGTCTCCAACTTTTTCTTGTAATGAAAAAACTGCACCAGCTAATACTTCATTCGTCTCTTTGTCTTTTTTCGTCAGTTCTACTGCACGGATTATCTCGGTGTTCGTAACCGTTAGCTGATTCCCTGTTTTTTCATTGTTTCCTTGCTCAAAAGGCTGATCAATCGTAATAGTTTGTTTCTTATTATCTATCAAATATCCATCTGGGGCCTTTTCCTCTGTTAAAATATAATCTCCATATAGCAATCGATCAAAAGCAACTACGCCGTCTTTTCCAGTCGTTTGCCTATCAATAACTACACCACTATCTTTATCTACGAGAGAAAATACTGCTCCTTGTAATGGCACCCCTGTTGCTTTATCCGTTTTCGTAACGGTCAGGTGTCCAATTTCACCTGTACCATCACCCATCCCAGAGGTACGTCGTACTTGAACCGTCTCACTTGATTCATGCTCAACGATATCAATGTTCTCTCCGTTAAACGATACGTCATTTTTTATTTTAGATCCAGGTTTAGCTAGAATAAGTGATTGATATTCCAAGATATACGCTTCATTGATCTCTTCTGAAAATGTAAGTGTAAAAGAATCAGGATTTTTATGAAGTGTTAACGTATAATCTTTGTCGCGCTCTAATTTATCTTTCTTTGCTACTTTCCCATCCTCACTTATCGTTGTAGCGTACACATCAAATGAGCTTTCCAATAACGATTGGTTCTCACTAGGGTTATCAATAACAGTAGCGTTGGTAACCCGAGACTGTCCAAAATTAATATTTACCTTCCAATCAATAATTTTGCCATTTTGTTTCCCTGTCTTTGTTGTATACTTTCCTCCATGCGGAATGGCAACAGAAGCATGTAGATCCGTCTCTTTTGTTTCACCATTGTATAAAGTTGCTGTATTTTCATAGCTCGCGTCTACAAGATCTAAATCCTTAAGGCTTGTTTTATAGACGATTTTATACGGTGAATGAATTTCCTGATTAAACGAAATTTGAAAACCTGGAGTTCCATCCTTGTCTTTAATCCAACTTATGGAGTAGTCTTCACTTGGTACATGCTCTTCGACTTCCGTTCCATTTTCGCCGCCAGTCAAATTCATCTTATATATGGTAATCGAATCTTTTACTAGCCGCTGATTTCCTTGAATGAAGTCTTTTATAATAGGATTTTCGATTGTTTTTAAATTATAGTTTACTCCAATATTCCAGGTGATTTCTTTATCTACCGCATTATAGGAGCCATACTTAAACCCGTTCGACTGTGTATACTCATCTGGTTTAAATTGCTTGCTTGTCTCTTGCGTTTTTGAGCTTCCGTGTTCATCCGTCCAATTAAATATTGCCTTATTTTCTAAATAATTCTTCCCTTTATCCGCTCTTGCTTCGTAAATAAATTCGGTAGTGTATGTTATGGTATGCGGCGTATTTATTTGATTGTTAAACCGAATTTCAAATTGATTAGCTTCATTTTTAATTAATGTATAGTCTTTTCCTTCAACAAGTTCCTTATTCTCAGTTGTAATTTTAAGCGTTTCCGGTTTTAAGATTAGCCCTTCATTCGTAAATACATCGGTTAAAACCACATCGTTCATTGGGTGCTTATCTTTATTAAATGTAACGGTCCAATCCACGGTTTTATCCTTATAATTTGGTGTTCCGTGACTCTTAAATAAGATTTGTTGGCCGATATTCTGACTACCCTCTGCGTTATGATTGGCAGTTTCTACTTTATTCGTTATTTTTTCATTTTCAAAAACGCGTTCGGACGCTTTTGTTTGATAAGTAATTTTATAGGCAGATGTAACATTTTCATCAAACTGTAGATGAAATCCATTTTTTCCTGCTTCTGTCTTAGCGGTTACTGTATAATTCTCAAAATCTTCACCATTACCTACCTCATTACCATCTTTATCAATAGTGATCTTCTTAACGTCAAAAGAGCTCTCGACAAGGTCTTGACTGGTGTTAAAAAAGTCTTTTAATAGAGCATCCTGCTGTTTAATTGTTTTTTCATTATAGTTGTATTTAATTTCCCATGTAATTATCTGATTTTCTTTATCGTAGGCTATTGATTGTTTTTCTAAAGGACTGCCACGCTTGACACTTACCGTAGCATCTGCAGATTTTGGTTGTTGGTTATCAGAAACCAAACTTGCTTCATTATGAAATGCCTTCTGATCTTCATCTGTAATTTCTGTTTGATATACTAACCGAAAAGCAGTATGAATATCCTTATCAAAAACAATGGTAAAATCTTCACCGTTCTCCGTCTTACCTATTGTATACGTATTAGGATTCACTTCTTCTCCCAATGATACTTCCCCATTTAGCTTTGTATCTAGATGATAGAGTTTAATGGAGTCAGCCAATAAGGATTGACCTGCCTGAATAGGGTCTTGTAACAGTGGATTCTTGAGTGACTCTAGACTTTTATTAAAGTCGACTGTCCACTCAATTGTCTCCGCATTATAATCACGATTTGGTATTCCTTTTTTCTCAACAGAAGGTCCAATTGGTAGAAATTCGATTGGGATCGTAACCGATTCTTTACCCTCAATTGGTGTAACGATCACTTCTTTCTCTTCTGTGATAATAATATCTTCACTTAACTCCGTCCAGATCTCGATAGAGCCATTGATGTTTGAAAACTCTTCAATAAACTTCGTAAACGTAATGGTAGCTGATCCACTCTCATTAACAGAGAAATACCCGATTGTTTCTCCGTTAAAATTCATTTCAGCTTTATCAATACTGTTATATACTTTAAGCTCCTTTGGAACGTCAAAGTGAAATTCATCTCCAGCTTTATATCCATGATTATTTGCAAGTTCCCATGTATAATTGATGGATATAAGCGAATTAATATCTGGTTTTTCAACTGCATTACCGTCAGTATCCTCATAGGATAATTCAGCACTTGTAAGAATGTTTTCCATTATTTCTTTTTTGGCGGTAAGTTTATTCTTTTTCTCTGTACCCTCACTCTGTGCCGTATCTGATTCACTGCTTTTTTCGCTTTTACGTTCTACATGATCATCTTCTTTAGGGAGATTGTCCTCAATGGTAGATTTTTCTTCTTGCTTTTCGTTAGATTCAGTGTCTTTGTGAGGTTTTTCTTCTGCTTCCTCTTCCAATGCTTGCTGATTATCCGTTTCATTGGTCAAGGCAGGGGAATCTTGATGCGCAAGATCTATAATAAATGTCCCACTTGCACGAGGTGCATTCGCTATTTCCTCATTGAAGGTTATTGTTATCGTATTATTCGTATCTGTATAATACGCTCCAACCTTCTTACCTCCATTTGTTACTTCTCCTTGATAATTCTTTTCCATGTCTACACCAGTAGGCAAGTCATGGATGTAAGCTTTATCTTTTTCAACTTCTAATCCTTCAATAGACCAACTTACTTTCATACTAGAAGCCTTTGTGTCTTGATCCATAATAGGATTACCTGCTTCATCTAAAAGCTCTATCTTCTTTACAATTCCAGTCTCAGCGCCTTGAGCATGACTCTGAATCGGAAATGCTAGACTGCTAGATATAGTTTGCAAAAGAAGCAATAGACTAAAAAGCACATATAGGGATTTTTTCACTACACTATCATCCTTTCTTTTCTCATTAAAATAAAAATAATGGGCATATCGAATCAATTGCCCTTCCGACTTGAAATGGTAACAAAGTAACCTCTACAAAATCTTTACATTTACATAACATTTCCATTATGTAATCGCAACCAAATCATTAAAACTGGGCCTGTAATCCGTTTTTGAAAAGAACAAAAGTGCAAGCACCCGATTAGAAACGTATAAGAAAAACTGAGCAAAATTCGCTCAGTCCTTATCACTAAATGCTCCGATTTACGCTTCCTCTAGTAGCTATTATGGAATAATAGCTACTGCTTGCTTGACCACCACTCCGGCTGCC
The DNA here is from genome assembly GCF_039521925.1 of Virgibacillus salarius. Taxonomy (NCBI): domain Bacteria; kingdom Bacillati; phylum Bacillota; class Bacilli; order Caryophanales; family Bacillaceae; genus Virgibacillus; species Virgibacillus salarius. The sequence continues at coordinate 32,762 of NZ_BAAACY010000033.1, forward strand.
CACTTCTCTTTCCGTGGGGTTTGTCCTTCAGCTAACTTTTTTAGCAAAACCCGCTCAAAAAAGTGGATCTTCAGGTCAAACATTTCCCACAGGAGTTGAAGTGGCCGGCCTTCGCTATTATCAGGCTCTACAGCGCTAGCATGAAGTAACACAGCTGCTTTTATACTCACGGATAGCGATTTTCACTTTACCCATTGTAAAAAAAGTCAACCTATTACTTATGACAAGAATTGTTGCACCTTCTCATAGCGGAGACGAATTACGTAGACTCCTGCGGGATTAGCGCGAGCCGAAAATCCACTTTGCAACGTGTTCTTCTTTGCAAAGTTAGTTGAGGCCGCACCCGCGGAAAGCGAAGTAATTCGTCGGAGCATTGCCAATATACATCGACCATTTCAAAATAACTACTCGGCTTAACGCAGTCATTGCACTGATTTATACTTTCTTAACTTTTAAGAAAAACTGAGCAAAATTCGCTCAGTCCTTATCACTAAATGCTCCGATTTACGCTTCCTCTAGTAGCTATTATGGAATAATAGCTACTGCTTGCTTGAC
>NZ_BAAACY010000034.1:0-501 GCF_039521925.1 Virgibacillus salarius
CGGCACGAAATTAGAAGCGAATGCCAATAAGTTCACTTTTGTATGGAAAAAATCCATTGAAAAATACAGCACCGATTTAATAGAGAAGTCGAATCAAATGTATGAGGAATTACTGGAAAAAGAAATTATTCCTGAAATAGAAAGGGAAAGTTCTGATGAAATTTCAACGGAAGAACTCAATGAAGTAGTAAAAAACCTAGATGAAAAAGTGAAGAAATACGATCAAGAAATCGAGGAAAGTGAAAAAGCAAAAGATCGCAAACAACTCCGTTCTATGCGAAAAGAACCCAAGCAATACCGTAAACAATTCCAAGACTATGTAATTCGTAAACAGAAATATCAAAATGATATGGAGATCTTTGGCAACCGCAATAGTTATTCTAAGACGGATCATGATGCCACTTTTATGAGAATGAAAGATGACTATATGAAAAGAAGGTACCTTTTCAATATCTATCGAATCGAACAGATAAAGCCGGATTTAAACGAACCTTTCGTGTC
>NZ_BAAACY010000035.1:0-41436 GCF_039521925.1 Virgibacillus salarius
CCCTCACCGCTAATGGAAAAGTAGATCGAAGATCGCTACCAGAAGTCACGAATCAAGATCTCATTCAAGGAGAGTACAAGGCGCCAGAGAATAAAGAAGAGGAGAAGCTTGTCAAGATTTGGCAAGAAGTCTTAGGCATAAATGAAATAGGAACGGAGGATAATTTCTTTGAACTTGGTGGGAATTCGATAAGCTTCGTTCAACTTTTATCTAAAATAAGAGAATATTTTAAAGCAGGCATTGGTTTGGATAGTTTGTATACAAATGCAACGATAAAATCAATGGCAAAATTAATAAGAAATGAAGAATCTTCCTTTATCGTTGGGGAAGAGGATCTTCACTTATTAAATGGTAAAAAGGATCATAACATTTTTGCCTTTCCGCCTATTGGCGGCTTCGGAATGGTATATAATGGAATGGCAAATTTAATGGATACACATTCCCTATATGCATTCGATTTCATAAATTCTGATAATAGAATTGATCAGTATATTGAATTAATTCGAATGGTGCAGCCAGAACCACCGTATCAACTATTAGGTTATTCAGCAGGTGGGAACTTAGCATTTGAAATTACTGCAGAAATGGAGCGACAAGGATTAGAAGTATCCTATATCATCCTTCTAGACAGTTATCCAATCGAGGGAGCAACACTAAATAAAGCGGATACTACTAACTTATATGACAATATTATAAAAGAAGCGAAAACAAATCCTGCCTATCAAAAGTATCTAGAAAGAGATTATTTTAAGGAAGAGATTATCAAGAAGATTAAACTTTATTCGGACTATGTTAATAATCTAGTAAACCATCATATCATTGATACGACTATTCACTTCATTCAGGCTCAAAATGATGAGCATTACGTTAAAGATGAACTGTCTTTGCCAAAATGGGACGAGTTTACAAAGAAAGACGTATTAAACTATCAAGGCTATGGTAATCATGGTGATATGTTATCGGAACCATATTTAGAAAGAAATATGGAAGTAATTAACCAGATATTAACCTCTTTGCAAATGAAAGCTTTAAATACTAAATGATATTAGGAACTAGTAAAGGGCGAAAAAACAGGAATAAAGGGAAACTACAATCAGTTGGGGGGTATCCCCTACGATTGTAGTACCACAAGGGTATGACCTAAAGGACTTTGTTGAACCAATCGGCCATTTACCGGCAGTCGATCGCCACATATCCATATTGGTTTCACTTTTGAAATGGAGGTCTTACTGCCGGTTATATCGAGATAAATATATATTTCAATTTTTCTACACTATTTTAATCCATATTTTCATCTTTTTTGATTATGCTTTACAATACATATAAAAGTGTAATCGTTTAATCACCTAGTTGAGATTCTACTTAGGGAAGGTGAACATGTTGAAAGGTGTTTATAAATTATTAATCATTGAAGATGATGAAAACATGGCAAACGTATTGAAGACTCTCCTTGAAAAATGGAATTTTCATACAATGGTTTGTAATGACTTTGAAAATATTTTAAAAGTGTTTGAAAAAGAAGAGCCTCATATTATTTTAATGGACATTAATATCCCGTCTTTTGATGGATTTTACTGGTGTAAAAAGATTAGAGAGATTTCAAGTGTTCCTATAATCTTTTGTTCCTCAAGAAACAGTAATATGGATATTGTAATGGCTATCAATAATGGTGGAGACGATTATATACAAAAGCCTTTTGATAGTTATGTACTAGTTGCCAAACTGCAAGCAATTATTAGACGTACGTATGAGTATAAATCAGATTCCAATCAAATCATTGAATGTAAGCAGGTCATACTAAATTTAAGCGATACAGCGGTTTACCACCAAGATCAGAGGGTAGAGCTTACAAAAAATGAGTTTGAAATTTTAAAAACATTGATGGAGAATAAAGGAAAAGTGGTCACACGAGATCGATTAATGAAGAAGCTCTGGGATGATGATATTTATGTAAACGAAAATACCTTAACTGTTAATATTAATCGTTTACGAAGTAGATTAGAAGATATCGGTGTCGTGAATTATATAGTAACGAAAAGAGGAATGGGTTATATAATTCAATGAAGATACAAGATTATTTAAAAGCTCACAAGCTATGGGTGGTAAGTAACGTAATTGTACTTTTTATTGTTAATAGTATTTACATTAGTACTGTAGTAGAATATAGATCTTCTGATTTATTGTATATGAACGGCCTACTAATCATTATACAACTATCTTTTCTATTAATTGGATTTTGGCAACAAAAAAATAAATATAACAAAGCTATGAAAAGCTCGATGGAAGAACTAGAAAAAATGGCCATTCATGATGATGATTACATTATAAATATGCTCTATACTTTATTACAGCAACAACGATTTCAACACCAAAACAATGAAGAAGCGTTTAAAAAGAAAATCAATGAAATACAAGATTATATTACACAATGGGTTCATGACATTAAAGTTAATATAGCAGTATGTGACCTGCTACTTGATGAGACAGAAGATATAAAGGTAAGAGATTTACGAAATCAAATAGAGCAAATTAAATTTAGAGTAAATCAAACGCTATATATCACTCGAGCAAATCATTATAGTCAGGATACAGTTGCTGAAAGAATAGACGTTGGTCAAGTTCTAAGAATGGCAATAAAAGAGAATGCGCTTTTCTTGATTAATAAAGACATTACGATTAATACGGATTTACACCATATTACGGTTATTAATGATAAAAGGTGGGTTTATTACATTTTTACTCAAATATTAAATAATAGTAGTAAGTATACCCAAAAAGGGGGAACAGTACAGATTAATAGTGAAGAGGATGATCATGCATATTATATTTACATTAAAGATGATGGCATTGGTATTCCTAAAGAGGATTTGGGGAGGATTTTTGACAAAGGCTTTACTGGTAAAAATGGAAAAAACGTTACCAAATCTACTGGTATGGGACTTTACTATACAAAGAAAATATCAGAAATGCTTCAAATCGGTATAGATGTTAAGAGTGAAGAAGGAGAATATACAGCGTTTACAATTATATTTTATAAACTATCAGATTACTTCAACATAGCATCTAATGGTTAAAAGTTTAAGAAAAGGTGGGAGTTTCATAATGAAAAAGATAAAACTTTTCTGTATCCCATATGCTGGCGGGTCTGCTACTGTTTATTCGAAGTGGAAAAGATTAGTAAGTGCTAATATCGAAATCGTAGAAGTAGAATTAACAGGTAGAGGACGTAGGATAAATGAGGCTTTAATAGATAATATGGATGATATGATAGAGGATATTTATACGAGCATTAAAGATCAATTACAGGAACCTTATGCAATATTTGGTCATAGCATGGGTGGACTTATTACATACGAACTTTGTCAAAGATTAAAAAAGGAAAGCCATCAAGACCCCGTACATATTTTTATTTCCGGAAGAAAAGCACCACATATAAAGAATCCGTTTTATGATTATCACGATTTACCATTTGATGAATTTGTAAAGAAAATTGTAAATTATGGTGGAATGGAACGAGAGATTTTTGAAAATAAGGAGTTGGCTGAGATTTTTGTACCTATCCTACGAGCAGATTTTAAGTTGATTGAAACGTATGAATATAGCCAATCAAATCATCGTTTAGACTATGATTTTTCTATATTTCATGGCAATAACGATCACACGGTTCAATGGAATGACATAATACAATGGGATGAAATAATAAGTGGGAACAGTAAATATCATCGAATCCCTGGGGGACATTTTTTTATTAATGAGAATACAAGGCAAGTAACAGATATCGTTTGTAATGTTCTAGGAAATGAAATAAACAGCTTAACTAAAGGAATGGGGCCAACATTCAATGTGTGAAGTTTATGGTGTAAACATTGCACAAGGAATTGGTGACCAACCGTTTCAGCAATTATTAAGCATATTACCGTATGAAAAACAGAAGAGAATTAATCGATTTAAATTTGTTAAAGATGCGGAAAGAAGTCTAGTAGCAGAGTTATTAATTCGTTACCTCTTAAACATAAAGGGATTTACCAACGGTGAAATTCACTTTCAACTTAACCCATCTGGGAAACCATTTTTGCAAAATGTACCAAATATTGCATTTAATTTAAGTCATTCTGAAAACTGGGTCGTCTGTGCACTGGATAAGACCCCTGTCGGTATTGATGTTGAACATGTACAGTCTATTGATTTACAAATAGCAAATCAATTTTTTACGGATGTAGAATGCCATTATATATTTTCTAATTCTTCTGCTCAGCTGGATAGATTTTATGAAATATGGACGATGAAAGAAAGCTATATAAAAGCAAGGGGACATGGGTTATCCATTCCATTGGATTCATTTTCCATAACCGCATTAAATAATAAATTTAAGATTGAGGTCCATAATACGATAAGTAAGTATAATGTAAAACTAATGACAGTCGATCCAAAATATAAGCTTGCACTATGTTCGATGAGTAATAATACTCCTGCACCTGTTACCGTTATACCCCTGGACAACTTAATTACCAATCATTTGCAAGATAGGTTATCTTAAGGGAGAAATGATCTCCCTTATTTTAGTTTCAACCTCAAATTTCTGGTTATGCATATAGATGTCCCTCCTTTGTAGTCATTATCCTCCTTACTTTAATTTAAAATTCTAGAAAACTAACATAAATGTCACATAACTATTTAAAATGTAACCTAAATCGATAGAGAGTGATTTTATTGCGAATTATAATAAAATTAAAACGTAATTAAGTTGGGTTGGAGGTTGAAATCTTTGAAAAAAATAGTAGAACTATCCAATGTAATTAAAGAATACGGTAAATCAAGTAATTCTTTTCGGGCATTAAAAGAAGTAAGCTTCGACATTAACGAAGGAGAATTTGTTGGCATTATGGGGCCATCTGGTTCAGGTAAAACTACATTGCTTAATATTATGTCTACAATTGATAAACCTACGTATGGAAAAGTCTTACTAGATGGTAAGGATTTAAATGAATTTAAAGGAGAGAATTTAGCTGGGTTCCGAAGAGATAATATTGGTTTTGTTTTTCAATCCTTTAATTTATTAGACAATATGACGGTAAGAGATAATATCGCCTTACCACTTACTTTAAATAATGTAAGACATGAAATTATTTTACAAAAAATTGATACGTTCACGAAGCTATTAGGGATCTCCGACCAAATGGATAAATATCCTGTTGAATTATCTGGAGGTCAAAAACAAAGAGTAGCTATCTGTAGAGCTCTAATTACGGATCCAAAGGTTATTTTTGCAGATGAACCAACTGGAGCATTGGATTCTAAGTATTCATCTGATGTGTTAGAGTGCTTTAAAAATGTTAATAGTAGGTTAGGGATCACCATTATTATGGTAACACATGATTCCAATGCAGCCAGTTACTGTGATCGTGTAATGTTCTTAAAGGACGGAAAGATGCACGGTAGATTAGATAGTAATGGTAACAAACAGGAAATGTTTACAAAAGTATTAGATATGCTTGCTATCCTGGGAGGTTCGGATAATGAACTCCTTTAGAATTGCTTTTAAGCTAATGCGAAACAATTCTAATATCTATGGTCTGTATTTTTTAGTGTTAGTAGTAACAGTTGCTACTTACTATAATTTCGCGGCCATTCAGTATAATGATAAATTTGTGGAATTAACCGAAAGAGTCCAGTCTGCTGTAGTAGCTAGTTTCGCCTCTGGATTTGTCTTGATATGTACAGTTGTATTTTTTATGTGGCATGCGAACAGTTTTTTTATAAAACAGCGTCAAAAAGAAATTGGGCTTTATATGTTGATGGGAATTAGCAATGCTAGAATTGGCAGAGTATTAGCGCTAGAAGGTTTGTTTATTGGTGGATTAGCTTTTACTGTTGGCTTGATCATTGGTATCTTATTTTCCAAGCTTTTCTTTATGTTATTAAGTAAGGCAATGTTTTTAGATGTTGTATTACCATTCAATATTTCAATAGAAGCAATTATACAGTTAATATTGGTGTTTGGGGTTATCTTTATCTTACTGGGAATTAAGAATTATAGTGCTATCAAGAAGAAACAGTTAATCGATATGTTACATGCTACGATAGAAAAACCTGCTAAGCCAAAATATAGTCTACCTAAAGGTATTCTAAGCATTTTTTTAATTGTAGCAGGCTATTTCATTGCACTTAATATTAAGCCTTGGCAATTAGACTTATTGCTTGCTGCGGTAGCGATCGTGTTTTTAGTTAGTCTAGGAACATACTTATTTTTTGGAAGTTCATTAACAGTCATTTTAAGTAACTTAATTAAGACAAAGCGTTTTATTTATAAGGATGTAAGACTAATCAGTATAAGCAGTATTTTTTTTCGGTTAAAGGAGAACTATCGAAGTTTAGCAATGACAGCAATTTTGGCAGCGGCGACCGTTACAGCATTTAGCGTTAGTATTTCATTTAATCAATTTGCAAATAGTCACGAAGTGATTGAAACACCTTATAGTTTTAGCGTTGAGAGTGAATCCCCAGATACTAATGAATTGGTTAGAGAAGCTGTTGAGTCTTCTGAACATAGCTTAAAGGGAGTTCATGATCTGCATTTTTTTATTGGAAAGGTCCATTATGATGATTCCCGTAATGAAGTGGATAAAAATAATGAAGCTATAATTACGAGCTATTCACAGATGGAGAAAACACTGGAGTATTTACAGTATAAAGGTAGAGACAATCTGTTAGATCAGATTAAGCCATCTCAAAATGAAGCGACATTTATTCTAAATCCTAATACGATTGCTTCTCCTATGAATATTCTCGGAGATAAGATGAAGATAAATAAAACTGATTTCCAGATTGCAGAATTTACCCAAGTTCCATTTATAGGTAACAATAGTAAGTATGGACGAATGAACGTGTATGTTCTCCAAGATCAAGATTATGAAAGACATGTTCAAGATTTTGAAGAACTAACGCTTACTGGAGTAGACATCACCAATCAGGAGAACAGTAGTGAGTTAATTAGTAATATCAAACAAATAATTCCTAATGGGGAGCAAATGCTTTATGAGAATCCGAAACAATATATCTGGGAGTACTATGCTTTAGGAACATTGTTTTTCTTAGGTTTAATTATTTCGATTGTATTCATGCTTGCGACATTTAGTACGATTTACTTTAAGTTTTTAAGTGATGCTTTTTCTGATAAAGAACAATATGCGATGCTTAAAAAGGTTGGCATGAGTAGAAAAGAAGTCCAGCGTTCGGTTAATTTAACGGTTGGAATTGCATTCTTAATCCCTATCATAATTGGTATTGTCCACAGTGTGGTAGCGATGAAGGTATTGGAGCAAATCATGAGTGTGAAATTTACCTTCCCGCTTTTACTAGGGGTAGGTTGGTTTGTTTTTGTCATGACCTTCTTTTATAAAGGTATTATCAGAAGCTATACCAATATGGTCTATAAAGATTAAGCTTTTTATGGCCTAATTTCACAAAACAACATTGCAAAGGGGAGTTTTAAAGATGTCTTGGTTTACCAAATGGTCTTTTGCCAACAAAGCGGCTGTAACTCTAGTAACCTTAATTGTTCTGATATTGGGAGTCCTTAGTTACTTTAGGATGCCTATGGAATTCTTGCCAAAAGCGGAAACACCACAGATTAGAATCATCGCAATGGGGCAGGGTGTTAATTCTAAGTCGATGGAAACTGATGTCACAAGTCCGATTGAACAATCAATTGCAGCGGTAACTGGAAAGAGTGGAGTTCTTTCAACAACTGGTGATGGTTACAGTAAGATTGATGTGTTTTTTGAATATGGAACAGATATGGATCAAGCAAGACAAGATGTACAAGAATTAGTAGATTCGGTATCTTTACCTAATTACGTATCAAAACCTTCTGTAACAAAGCTGGATACGTCCTCTATTCCAATTTCCTTTGTAGCAATAACTTTTAAAGATGGTATCACAGCAGAAAATCTAGACTTTGTAAAAGAAAAACTGGAGCCAATATACAGAGATACAGAAGGAGTAGCAGAAGTACAAATACAGGGAGTTGAAGATTCCTTTGTTTCAATCCAATTAGATCGTGAAGAATTAGATGAATTACAAATACCAGTTCAAACTGTTATTGAGGCTCTACAAGGGCAGGATGGGTCATTTGCAGTAGGAGAAAATATCATTGAAGGTAATGCTAGTAATATTACAGTAGTTGGTAATATAGATAGTCTAGAAGACCTTGAGAATATTACTGTATCAAAAAATGTTCAGCTCGAAGATATTGCTATTATTCAAAAAACTAGACCAGGAGATGTTATTAATCGATTTAATGGGGAGGATAGTATTGAATTTACCATTGTTAAAGATAGTACATCCAATGCAGTGACACTTAGTGAAGAGGTCGATAGCATAACAAAAGAAATAAGTGATAAATATGATAATTTAGAAGCTACTGTGTACCTGACTACAGCGGATATGGTCAAATCATCGGTACAATCGATGATCAAAGAAGTTCTTATTGGCGCTCTATTTGCAACAATTGTAATTATGCTATTCCTTCGGAAAATTCGTTCTACCTTTATTACGATTGTTTCAATACCATTATCACTATGTATTACATTAATTTTATTATCCCAATCAGGAATTACGTTAAATATTTTAACACTCGGTGGTGTAGCTGTAGCAGTTGGGCGTTTAGTAGATGATAGTATCGTTGTGATTGAAAACATATTTAAGAAAATGCAACAAGAAAAGTTCTCGGTAGGGATGATAATTGATGCAACAAGGGAAGTAGGCGGAGCAATTACTGTTGCAACTTTGACAACTGTCGCTGTTTTTTTACCGATAGGGCTAGTGAATGGGAGTTTACAAGAATTTATTTTACCATTTGCCTTAACAATTACGTATTCGTTACTTGCTTCATTACTAGTTGCATTAACAGTCGTTCCGCTTATGAGTGCAGGACTATTAAAAGGTTCAAAATTAACAGAGTATAAACCACCTGTCCGATTTAGAAAGGTTGTTAACTGGTCATTGAGCCATAAGTTCATCACGTTAACGATTGCTTTATTATTATTCTTTGGTTCAATCGGTGCATATTTCGTAATGCCAAAAGGAGTAGTGGATGATTCGAGTACAGATTATATACAAGCAACATTAAAATATCCCTCTGATACTCCGCTTAAAAAGGTAACAGAAAGCACATTGAAGCTGGAGTCGAAAGTTCAGAAAATAGAAGGAGTTAAACATGTTATCACCTATTTGGGTAACTCGAGCTCTGCCGTTCAATCGGGAGTCGTTAAGTCGCCTACAGAGGCACAGGTGAGAGTGTTACTTTCAGATGAAGAAGAGGTTGATCGTATAATGGAGGAGATAGAGCAGCAACAGGATTTATTTTCGGGCGCTGATTACAGTGTAGTAGCAGCTTCTTTCCTTGGATCAACAGCAACAGATATTAATATTGATGTAACAGGTGATAATTTAGAGAATATTGAAGATGTTACAAATGAAATAGTCGAACAGATTGAAGATGTAGAGGGAATTGAGGAAGTCACAACAAACCAACAAGAGAAGAAAAGCGTTTATTCGTTTGAAGTGAATTCTGCTAAAATCAATACTGAGCAAGTGGCATCTCAACTAGGCATATTATTAAATAAAACACCAATTGGGACGATTGATCTTCAAGGTGAAAAGACTAATATTGTATTAGAACCATTGCTGAGCACTGAAACAGAAGAGGATTTAGAGGATATCTCGATATTAAGTGAAGACGGCCCTACACCTATTACCGAAGTAGCATCGTTAAAGAGTGAGCGTACAGCTACCAATCAGTATCATAAAGATGGCGAACCATTCTTACAAGTAACGGCAAAAATAGATCCAACAAAACTATCCGAAATTAATGCAGATATTCGTACTACTATATTCGGAGATGGCGAGAAAAATGGGATTAAAATTCCCGAAGATGTTGAAGTATTTATTGGTGGAGCTAATGTCCAACAATCAGAAGACTTCAATGATCTATTCATGACGATGGGCATTTCCATTGGCTTAGTATTTTTAATCCTTGTTGTAACTTATAAAGGGATTAAAACACCAATTGCGATACTCATCACATTGCCGCTAGCATTAATTGGTTCCATTGTTGGCTTATTAATTACAGGAATTTCAGTAGATACGACCGTATTATTAGGGGCATTAATGCTCATTGGTATCGTAGTGACAAACGCAATTGTCTTATTAGATCGCGTAAAACAAAATGAGAAAGCGATGAGTATAAGAGAATCCTTATTAGAAGCCTCACAACGGAGATTACGTCCGATTATCATGACAGCTATCTCCACAATCAGTGCCATGATTCCACTGTTATTTGGAACAGCAGAAACAGGAAGCCTTGTATCAAAAAGCTTAGCAGTTGTTGTTATTGGAGGATTAACTATATCTACCTTATTAACGTTAGTAGTGATTCCATGTGTTTACGAATTATTGCATACCAAGGAGAGAAAAAGATCAGTTATAGAAAAGAATTAAATATAGCTTTTTGTTAGCTAATGGAGAAAATGATATGACGATTTATGAAAGAGTATCATTTTCTCTTTTTCAGAACATTCGATATAATGATGAAGAGACAAGGTCGTATAATAAAAAGCAGAAGGGATGGTGAAGATGGAAGCCATAATTGAAGTAAAAAACCTTAAAAAGGTCTATAAAAAAAGAAAAACGAAAGAATCTCTAATAGCTGTAGATGATATTTCATTTTCGGTTAATCGGGGAGAGATTTTGGGTCTGTTAGGTCCAAATGGTGCAGGAAAGTCTACTATGATTAAGATGATCTGTGGACTTCTTATTCCAGATGATGGCTCTATTATAGTAAATGGCATTAACACCCAAAAGAAGCGATTGGATGCGCTACGCCATATAAGCGCAGTACTTGAAGGGAATCGTAACCTGTATTGGCGTCTATCAGTAAAGGAAAATTTAGAGTATTTTGCTGGAAATAGAGGACTTTCTAGTAAAGATATTGCTGAACAAATTGAAGGCCTTTTGACCAAGTTTAATCTAAAAGACAAAGAAAATGAATTAGTGAATCGACTTTCGCGCGGAATGCAGCAAAAACTTGCCATTGCAGTTGCAATGCTTGCAGATAGCGAGATTATTTTACTGGACGAACCAACTTTAGGACTTGATATTGAAACAAGCTATGAGGTTCGCGAACTATTGAAGTCAATTGCCAAAGGGTATAACCGAACTATTATTATCAGCTCTCATGATATGGATGTCATTCAAGCTATTTGTAACCGGACTATTGTTATTAACTACGGAAAAGTAGTTGCAAATGATAATGTGGAAAACCTACTACGTTTGTTTGAAGTTCGCTCCTACAAGATTCAACTAGGTGATCATTTGACTGATCGGCAGTATAAGATGTTGGTAGAAAAGTTTCCAGGGCTAGAATACATACCAGATTCCATACAATCTACAATCGAGGTTGATCTAAATCATAGTAAAGAAATTTATGATTTGTTTGATGTATTGAAGCTTGAGCATATCCCGGTTGAGACAATTGATAGACAAACAGTTAATTTTGAAGAAATCTTTATGAAAATTGTAAAGGGAGAGAAAGAATATGCGATGGTATATCCTTCTTAAGACAAATGTTCGTAAAGAGTACATAGAGCTAAAACGCTATCTACCTAATACCATAGCTATGCTACTTACTTTTTATTTCATCTTTTTAGCAATGTTTTTAGGTATTCAAGTAATTGGGGATCCTGGTACTCAGGATGTAAACACGCAATATATTATTGTCAATTATGTTTTTTGGTTTTTGACGGTAATGGTTATAAATCAAATTGGCTTTGATATCATCAATGAATCCATGCGAGGTACACTAGAGCAACTTGCTATGTCACCTATGGGGATATGGAGAATCATGACTGCTAGACTTGTTGCCACAACAATACTGAATTTTATAATTGTCGTTATATTATTACTCATGTCTATGCTAACTACCGGACAATGGCTAAATATTGATGTGGTGACTATAATCCCAATTCTAGTATTGACACTTTTTAGTATGTATGGGCTAGGCTTAATTATTGCAGGTATTTCAATAGTGTTGAAACAAGTACAAGCTTTTCTCCAAATTTTACAGTTTATTTTAATGGGGTTAACGTTTATTCCATTATCTGTTGCACCTATCTTATCTTTCTTTCCATTTGTAAAAGGTGTGGATTTAATGCGAAGTGTGATGATAGAAGGCTTAACTTTATCCTCTATAAATTTGGGGGATATAGCAATATTGCTTATTAATGCGATTATTTACTTTACTTTAGGCTTAGCAACCTTTCTTTGCTGTGAACGGATAGCAATGAAAAAAGGATTGCTGGCACAATACTAACAGCTAAAATCAGTAAGTAAATAAGATAGAAGAAAAACTAGAATGCAGCCAAATGTATTTTAGTTTTTCCTGTGTCCTTTATTATGAAGGCGGAAAAGTAAAAGGTAAATTTATTTCAAAAGATAACGGTAAAACATGGGAATTTTCAATGGAGGTACAGCTGAATGAAGCGAAATAGCACGAAACAAAAATGGATAGGCTGGATGTTATTTCTTTTTACAATTGCCTTTTTTGTTTACAAATAGGATATTTGATTGTTCACGATAGGTTTCAAGTAGAGTATATTGATAATAGATTATTTTATATGATTAATATTGTCTGTGTGGCCTGTTTATTTCTTGCAAATATTCTATTGCTGCGAATCACTAAACGATTCAAAATAATAGGTTCTAGTATCATATTCCTATTTATCGCTGTTCATGTAGTACTTCTAGTAGACAGTAATAAACAAGTTAACAATATAACAAGTGTTTCACCTGACTTTAAACATGTACTATCTATTAAAAAAATGTTGAGAGTGGATCAGCCGTTTACTATAGGTCGTATGGTATTTTAGCTCGTCCAAAAGATAGCTTACCAGCCGAGATAATTGGCGATTTTAAGGTAGATTGGTTAGCTAAAGATATCGCAGCCGTTACTTATAAAACGGCAGACAACTCGATACAGCAATTTATAGCCACATATGGGGATCGAGGTGATGGTACAAGCTATTATTATGTTGGTGCACAAATTCACGGGAATTGGCAAGGTGATAACATTAAAGTAGTTAGTAACCAAGAAGGGATCTCTGTTACACAAGCTAATCAAACAGAATTGTTTACATGGGACACTATTGAACAGTTTGGTACACTTGCAGTTGTTTTGAAGAAAAATAACGAAGCAGCTTGGACCATTTCTTTGAACGAGAATTTTGAAGTTGATTCTGCTGCCTCCCAATCAAATGTTGGCAATATTCGTTTATATAAAGCAATCTTAGAAGAAAATCAGCCAATTACGCTCCACTATAAATCTTCAAACTAAAATTAATTGTACTATTAGTGATCCCTACATTACTTTTTAGATGTAAGTATGCTACGTAATACGTAAGATTATATATAAATATTTGTTGCACCTTGTTAGGATGAATTATAAAAATAACCAGAACGATTAACGGTCTAAGCTCTATGACAAACAGGGCAAAGGCCAATTAATCGTTATTTTTTTGAAACCAATTGGAGTTCCATTATTATCATAAACTATACTTTTATCAAACAAGATTTCTAATACTTTTGCAAGATCTTCTACTTCTTTTTCATCATAATTGTCAGCTTCAGAAGCACTTGCAGAAATACTACTTACATTTGTAATTAAAAATCGTTCAGAAACAGACAGGAACCTACAAAGTGTTGATTTATGGCTAACTACACGCTTTTTCGTAGTTGGCCATAAACTACAGTTTGTGGTTATCGGCTGTTTTAGAGGGAAGCGAGAAGCCATAGAGTTGTAAGTTAGCGTTCTTTGATAACTTACAACTTATGTGCAGACCTTTAGGCAACCCCCCTAAAAAATTTAATTTATTTGATTATTCTTGCAGGTTTGAAAAATTTTAGGCAGAAGTTATTATATAGGTTATTAATGTCGAAATTAAAAAGAAAGGGGGAATAGCCCTTCATTACCACGACAATAACCTTAATAAATGTTCTACTTTTAAAGGAGGAATTAAAATGAATAGAAAGAAAGTTATAAAGATATTGGCAGCACTTTTTATTTTACTATCAATCCCCACTTATTCTAGCGCATACGTACTTAATGGAAAATCTTTATCAAATAGATTAGATGCTTATTATTGGATAGATGGAGATTTCAATAGTAATAGAAGAGAAGTTTTATATGGCATATTAGCATGGAATGACACAAGCCAAATACAATTCAGAAAAGAAGCCGGGGTTCCAGGGGGCGGGGATGTAATGGTAGAGTATGTAAACTATTATAACGGCGATATTTATGCTGTTAGTAAAGGACGTGGGCATATTATGGTTTATAAAAAATGGAAAAACATAAGCTCATATACACAAAGGAAAGAAGTCATAGTTCATGAGGTAGGTCATGAAGCAGGTTTAGCTCACACCCAAAAATCTAACAATAGTATCTCTGTAATGCGCCAATACGGTTTTAATAATAAAGCATATCCTTTATCAGACGATAAAGCTGGACTTCGAGCTAAATATTAAAAGGGGGTAAAAGTTATGAAGAAGATTACTAGTGTTTCGCTTATCCTAATATCTTGTCTAACAATAATGGTTTTTATAATTAGTAAATCGAATGAAGAAAAAAATATTATTCAAGGTAAGTCTTTAGATAATCTTTCCACAACTGAGACTTTAGTATTTGAAGCGAAGACAGATGGATTTGAGTCACTAGATGAATTAGAAAGTAATTCAAAAATCATTCTACGAGGAAAGAAAATAGGAGAAGAAAGTCCAGTAATTTATAGATCGGAAGTAGACGGTTCAGTAGCAGGTGGCTATACAGTAACTAACTTTAAAATATCAAAGGTATATAAAAATGAAACAAAAAATAAGAAGATTAAAGAAAAAGAAGAAGTTAATATAGCAGAAAATAATTTTTTTGATAAAAAAACAAACAAAACATACAGTTTTAATGGATATAAAAAAATGAATGTGAATGAAGAATATCTTTTATTTTTAACACCAGAACAAGATGGAGTATTTGCTACAAGAGGAGTCACTTTTGGTAAAATACCTTTAGAAACCAACAAAATTGAAGTTTTAAAAGACACAGAAGAACCTCTATCTTTGAATTTGCAAAAAATATTTAGTGAAGCAAGAAACCAATACAAATAATTTAAGTCATGAGGGAGATAACGTGAGAAAAACTATACAGTTAGTAATTATACTTTTAGTGAGCGTAAACATTATAGGTTGTTCTCAATCTTCAAAATATGATTCAAAAGAAGCGATAAAAAAGGGTGACGTTGTATACAGTGGAGATAACGTATACAACCTAGATATTTTTTTAAAATTTCTAGATAATATTCATAGCAATAAAAAAGATTCTATTCGAATAACTAGTTATACAAACGAAGGAGACCCTATATTTCAGGACTTGAATTTTGATGGAAATGTAATAAATTATAGTTATGATAATAGGTATGATGATTATGGAGGGGGTGATGTAGGAGTAAAAAAAGACGATTGTGAAAACATAAAGAAAGAAAGAAAGAAAGATGGAAAAATAGAATATTTCATCGTAGGTTGCTCAAAAAAACCTAATGATAGTTACTTACTTATTCGTACAGATGAATAAAAATAAACTTGAAGCATGATAGGTTGTTTACCAGAGGATATACAAATCTTCAATGTATTTTTAATCATAGATGTAAGCTAGCATAAATGCAGGAGTGTAATATTAACTGTGTAAGTAAGAAATGCGTACGGTTTCTTACTCACACAGTTGTTTTTATTTGGTAAAATAAAAACATAAAGCTAAAGGAGTGTTTTAAATGGGAAAACCTAAAAGAGATCCTAACTCCGTAGAATTAGCTAACAAGATTATTGAACAGTATCAACCAAAGTCTGTAGAAGGTTATGCAACATGCATTAAAGGACATATTTGGGCTATGGATCAAAGGAGAAAAAGAAACAAACAATAAACGGAATGGGTACGGAAAAAAGACAGTCAAAACGACTGCTGGCGAAATGAATATTGCCATACCTCGTGACCGTGTCATTTGAACCACAACTTATTCCCAAGCGCAAAAGAAATGTTTCTGCCATCGAGGATAAAGTCATCTCCATGTATGCAAGAGGAATGTTCCAGCGAGATATTTCGTCCACTATCGAAGATGCCTATGGTTTCTCTGTGTCTCATGAAATGATATCCGAAATTACCGATACAGTGCTTCCTGATTTAGAAGAGTGGCAAAGTCGCCCTTTAAGCAACTGTTATCCTTTTGTGTTTGTAGATTTCCTTTATACGACGATACGTAATGACTATGAAACAAAGAAATACGCTGTTTATAGGGGTGGTGTCAGCTTCGCTGGCACTACCCCTACTGCAAAAAGGATATTCAATAATCATTATCATCACGCAATAGAGGTTGTGAATTTGCATTCCTATAGGAAAGGTGAGGTATCAAAGATCATAGAAGAATTAAATATCCTTTTGATCAAATAAATATTCCTTTAGCTTTGTATACAGAAAAACCCAAGTTAGTAGATTACTACGAACAACATGGATTTATAAATTATGGAAGTTGTGGAGTTCATAGAGAATATTTTATGGTTAAATGGCCAGAGTCGTTATAGAACATGGAGAACAGAGGTTTAATGCTAATAGACATTACCAGCCTTTAGACCATTAAATAAGACTTAAACCAATAACATAATCCAAATTCCTTAACATACAAGAATTTGGATTTATCTATATAGAAATTTTCTTAGCGTACAAAATTTCCGAAATGGTGGCAGTACCCCATACCCATCAAGTTAACGTCGCTGATTCATAAAGTCGGTCCCTTTCCACAAGACAACCGTTTAGATTACGAAATAATGGCATGCCAAATAAACCCGAAACGGGGTCATTTTTTTGCTATGCAGCTTTCCCGCTGGACATGGTATACTGATACACGACACCCAAAATATCAAAGACCGTTTTTTTCTCATATCGATGGGATTTACGCCCGTTTTTCTGTAGGAGGGTAAACAGGCGATGCAGCGTCTTTGATAGCTCTTGGGTGTTTTTTTGTATTGCTTGAAACAAAAGTAAGAAGTAATCTTTAATGATATAAATGGCTTTATATTCACTGAGTTCCCGTTTTTTCTTGATAAGAAGTAGCTGCCTAATTTGAAACATGGTAGAAGAACAGAGAAGGATGGCAATGAGTTGGCCATAAAGGTGACATTCTAATCGATCTTGTTTGATCTCTTTACACTGATCCACTTCAAAGAAGGATTTCCATGTTTTAAAAAGTAGCTCAATTTGCCAGCGAAGGGAATAAAGATCGTGAACGTGTCCCGCCGGGACTCCTGGGGTGGCATATTGGTGATGTATACATTCATGGCACTCAATCGTTTACTTCGTTCTTTCATGACAATCCCCTTCTTTTTCTCTTTTAACGCTTGATCTTCCCATCTTTTTCGGGTTTGTTCCTCTGTAAGTCGGTGAATAATAACTCGAGTTGGCAACTTTTGATACATGCCAATATAAACGTCTGAGATTTCATAGGTTTGTCCTGGTTTTAGTTGATTCATGGTCTCCTCCATATCCAATTGAATATATTCAGTTCGTTTTTTGATCAAACCATTTTTGAAGTATTCGGGATCAGGATTCTTCAAATATATCCGATTATTTAATTTTAAGCGAGAGATGTAGTAGGCTCCTTTCTCATCTATTTGATAGAAATCGTTCAAGTCAAAATAACCTAAATCGCGTATACATAAATCGCCTGATTGCACCGTTTGTAAGCAAGTGGAACCGTAGGTTCGATCGTTTTCTTTACCTGGTCCTGAGTGAACGTGCATGAATTGGCCGCTGAGAAGATCATATTCTAATTGAATCTTTACGCCAGCTGTATGGCTACTGCCTCCAGATCCTTGATAGGTTGAGGCAAATACATCTGGAAGTTGAAAGGTCGTAGAATCCAAGATTCGTATACGATGAAAATGAGAAGCATAACGATAGGGAAGAGTCTGAGAGGTAAATAGTTTATGAGTTAGCAAGGAAGTGAATACGCGACGTAAAAGTTGAACAGCAGAAGAATTAAATCGTTGATTGAGCCCTTCAGGACTCATCAAAACTCCCGTTGAGGATTCTAAACAACTAGATAGCTGCGTTAGAGAAGTACTCGCTACTTTTTGGCTTAACCACGCGCATAGCGCAACTAAATCTTTGGCTTGATACTTGCTCGTCCTTTGAACAAAACCGACTTCCTTGGCTAACTGTTGAAGAACTTGAGGAGACAAAGATCGTTGTAGTTCCTGTGAAAAGAGAGTCAATTCATCCGAAGTCTCGCAACACATAAAAACACCATCCTTTTCCATATATTACTAAAAGGATAGCGCTTTTTCCGTTTTGGGGGTAGTAACTTGTCTTAGCTTGATGGGCATGTGGCAGTACCCCCTTACTATTCTTTCTACAATTTTATTTATAATACCCTCCTACTAACAATACAGCCAGAAGCAATTGGAAGATATGAAGGTGTTAGTCCACCAACCATCACGATTCCTCCAAGTGCAGATCCCATGGAACCACCTAAGTAATTAGCTGAGCTGTTTAAAACAACTACAGCTGGTCCGTGTTCTGGCTGTAGCTGAAGTAATACATGCTGCTGTGGGGCCAATGAAGCCCAACCCATTGCTCCCCATACCATGAAGGGGAGAAATGCTAGAAAAGTAATTCCAAGCACCAATGGTAAACTAAACATTGCTAATGCTAATAGAGCAAGTATTCCACCTATAATCCAGCTTGGACGTCCTATTCGATCAATAAGCGTCCCAATAGATAAGTTTCCGATAACACCACCAATTCCCCATGCCCATAAATATGGTGTTACTTTTGGTACACTTGCAGTTGTTTTGAAGAAAAATAACGAAGCAGCTTGGACCATTTCTTTGAACGAGAATTTTGAAGTTGATTCTGCTGCCTCCCAATCAAATGTTGGCAATATTCGTTTATATAAAGCAACCTTAGAAGAAAATCAGCCAATTACGCTCCACTATAAATCGTCAAACTAAAATTAATTGTACTATTAGTGATCCCTACATTACTTTTTAGATGTAAGTATGCTACGTAATACGTAAGATTATATATAAATATTTGTTGCACCTTGTTAGGATGAATTATAAAATAACCAGAACGATTAATGGTCTAAGCTCTATGACAAACAGGGCAAAGGCCAATTAATCGTTATTTTTTCTTCACTGTCTATTCATAGTTTCTTATTATCTACTTCAAAAGGTCTTACGGCATGTTACTTCTTTCGTTGTTTATTTATTATAAGTATGATCAATTGCCCTAGAAAAGCCACTAGTACAAGGCAGCCAGAAGCAATTGGAAGATATGAAGGTGTTAGTCCACCAACCATCACGATTCCTCCAAGTGCAGATCCCATGGAACCACCTAAGTAATTAGCTGAGCTATTTAAAGCAACTACAGCTGGTCCGTGTTCTGGCTGTAGCTGAAGTAATACATGCTGCTGTGGGGCCAATGAAGCCCAACCCATTGCTCCCCATACCATGAAGGGGAGCAATGCTAGAAAAGGAATTCCAAGCACCAATGGTAAACTAAACATTGCTAATGCTAATAGAGCAAGTATTCCACCCATAATCCAGCTTGGATGCCCTATTCGATCAATAAGCGTCCCAATAGATAAGCTTCCGATAACGCCACCAATCCCCCATGCCCATAAATATGGTGTAACTTGATGAATTTCCTGTAAATCTTGCAAGATTGGAGCAATATACGTGTAAAGACCTAAACTAGCGAGGGCAGCAACAAACGTTATGCCCACTGTTGCTGTGACACATCCATTAGTCATCATTGCAAAACGTTGGCGCAATGAAGCTGGTTGTGAAGCAGGAATGTCCGGAAACCAGAGTATAATCCCGATCATAGCAATAATGCCGAGTGTAGTAATTAACCACAACGTACCGTGCCAACCTATCTCTGTGGCCATAATTAATCCAAGAGGAACCCCTATGACTGTGCCCAAACTCATACCACCTAATACCGTACCTAAGGCACGTCCACGTTTTTGAGGAGGAACTAGTGCGGCTGCTGCGGCTGTTGCAAGCGGTGAATAGAGACCAGCTCCAATACCTGCAATTGCCCGAGCCAATAGTAGCAGGGGGAAATTCGAGGCAAGTGCACTCAATGCATTACCTAATGAGAAAATAACTAGTGCGATAACTAATATTCTTCGAGCTGGTTTGCCCGCTAATAATGTTGCGAAAACGGGGGCTGCAAGTGCAAAGCAGAGGGTAAAGACAGTGACTGCCTGTCCTGTCTGTGAGTCGCTAGTCTTAAAGGTTGCTCCGATATCAGGTAACAAACCAGCTACTACATAAGCATCAAATCCAAGCGTAAACATTCCTATAGTGAGAAGAAAAACCATTCTCATTTTACCCCTCCTTAAATGTCTCAGTATAATTTGTCAATGCTAATCAGAGTGGGATATAATTTTTTTGTTATATCGATATGTTATAATGATGGAGCGATTGACATTTGAAATAATATCATATCGATAGCCTCAATAGAATAATCAATATCTTAGAAGGGTATAACAAATAGTTATAACAGATGTGGGGTAAAAGAAATGAATACAGTGTGGATGCAAAGCTTTATAGAAGCTGCAAAGCAAAAAAGCTTGTCTAAAGCAGCTAAGGAAAATAATATATCTCAACCGGCATTGAGCAAACATATACGAAATTTAGAAAATGAACTAGATGTTGCGTTGTTTTACAGGACCTCTACGGGTATTGAGCTTACAGAAGCTGGAGAACGTTTTCGCTCTCGAATTTTACCTGTTATTACTGAGCTAAACGCGATCCGTCAAGATTTACGGCAGTTTTCACGAACTTCACCTATAGCGATAGGAAGCCTGCCTAGTCTAGCAACCTATTATTTGCCACCAATGATTAAGAAGCTTCAGTCTTTAGCCCAACCAGCAACGCTAATGATTCAAAATACTTCAAATGAGCTTGTACAATCATTAGAGGAAGGGAGACTTGATGCAATCTTTATGGATACAGTAAGTACAAGGGAATCCCTGTGGAGTTGCGAATTATTTAAGGAACCTTATTATGCGGTGTTTCCATTAGATCATCCGTATCGTTCTAGAAAAGCGGTCAAACTTGCTGAGTTATGCGAGGAGCAGCTTATTGTTCATCAATCTCCTTGTGATACAAGGAGTCGTATTATGGAGCACATGGAATTGATAGGGCAAAAACCTACTATTATTAGCGAGGTGGCTTTTGGTGATTTTATTTACGGAGCTGTAATAGCTGGAATGGGGATAACGATTGTTCCCGAAATAAGTGCAGAGCATATTGATCGTCATCAGCTTTTTGCTTTACCGATTATAGATTTCGGAAACGAGCGGTCGATTTCATTGGCCACCCGAAATGCTAAACTTGGATCACAACTTTATCAATATTTTTGTTGACATTGATTTCTTATATGTTTCCGTTAGGAGTGTAGCAGGCATTCTTACGTGTTTGGATACAAGTAGATAAGTAGTTTTAATTAGAAAGGTGAAAAATTCAGCACATTATAAGATATAATGGTTGAATACAAGTTAGATAAGTAAAATGATATATTCAAGATTAGAGATGGATGAATGAAATGAGAAGCGAGCAGGAGATAATGAATTTGATTATAAGGATTGCTAAGAATGATGAGCGTATTAGGGCTGTTTATATGAATGGCTCGAGAACGAATCCAAATGTTCCAAAGGATATTTTCCAAGATTACGATATCGTTTTTGTTGTGAGAGAAACATCTTCATTCATCAATGATGACAATTGGATCTCCAAATTTGGTAATCTATTAATGATTCAAGAACCTGATAAACTTGACAAAGGGATTGGTCAGGATAAGAATTTTGACGATACTTATGCCTATCTAATGCTATTTACAGATGTGACCTACGCCTTCAAACAGTTGATGTGATGAATCATACTTATACGAATGATAAGCTTACTCATCCAGTGTTGGATAAGGATAATATTCTGCCATCGATTCCCTCGCCATCTGATATCGACTATCATGTAAAGAAACCTACACATGGCCAGTTTGAAAGCTGTACAAATAATTTTTGGTGGTGCTTGCAAAATGTTGCCAAAGGAATATGGCGTGATGAACTGCCTTATGCAAAATTAATGTTTGAATATACCACAAGAGATTGTTTGGATAAAATGATTAATTGGTGGATTGGTATGGAACATGATTTTGGAGTGTCGACAGGGAAACTAGGAAAATATTTCAAGTACTATCTCCCTTCAACCTATTGGAAGATGTATGAAGCTACATATTCTAATTCGGACTATCAACAGATGTGGCATTCCATGTTTACTGCTTGTGAATTATTCAGGGCATTATCGTTAGATGTAGCTACATACTTTGGGTTCATCTATCCAAAGACGGACGATAACAACATAACCAAATTTCTAAAACATATTAAAGGATTACCAGCAGATGCAAAAGATATATATTAAATTACGAATAAATAAGAAAATTATTTGAATAATGGTATAACTGCATAAGTGTAAAGAAAGGAATGATTACTATGATCAATAAGCTAAATGGTATTAAAAAGGAAGCATTTGTATTTAGAAGAAAAACGATGCAGAGGAGATATTGTATTGAAGTCGGAGAACATAAACCATGATTTTGTTTCAGAAACAGAAAGATTAATAATTAGATTGTTAGATGAACAGGATTATAAACGGTGGCTGGAAGGGTTTAATAATAATTATCCTCCCCAGTACAAATATGATGATGACCACCTAGATATAAGCGAGTGGACGGAGGATGCATTTCAAAATGTTGTAAAAAAACATCGGGAATTAGCAGCTGATGATAGGGCGTATGTATTTGGGATTTTTCGAAAAATGGATGGTCAACATATTGGTAAAGTGGAATTTAGTACAATAATGAGGGGGGAATTTCAATGGGGGATGATTGGTTATCGTTTGCATAATCAATTTTGGAGATATGGCTATGGCAAGGAGGCAGTAAAAGAAGGATTGAATATCGCCTTTAGTCATCTTCATTTCCATCGGATTGAGGCCCATATAAATGTGGATAATATTCCCTCGATTAATTTAGCAGAGAGTGTAGGAATGGAGTTCGAATGTACACGTAAAGGATTTATATTTGAATTTGGAGAGTGGACGGATAATCTCGTTTATTATAAAAACGCAAAATAGCTAATTTCAAAATAGGTGCAGCTCATGTATCATATACTGACTGCACCTTTCCTATAGTCTAGGAAATTAAAGGAAATTATAAAATTTGCCCATATGGATAAAGATGCGTGTTGAGCCACGTTCAGCTCCAACGCCCAGAAACGTAGCGACTTCACGAATCGCCCTAAGTTGTTATAAGTTTGTAGTTGAATTTTCAAAACGTGAACAATAGATAATCTTAAAAAAAAGGGGAGCTTACATGAGCCAATCAATGGGGACCGAAGAGGCAATCAAAAGATGGGATAACTTCGCTGAAAATTATTCAGAAAACCATACGGAACAAGGTGATCTTCATAAAGAAATCTTTTTAAACCCAGCTTTATTCTCACTTATGGGGAATGTGAAGAATAAAAAAGTGCTTGATGCTGGATGTGGAGAAGGATATTTGAGCAGAATTTTATCTAAGCGTGGTGCCGCTGTAACAGCGGTGGATTATTCTCCGACCATGATAGAAATCGCTAAGGAAAGAACGCCAAAAGAATTGAACGTTCATTATAGTCATGGAAATTGTGAGGATTTACATCAACTAGAGGATAAAAGTTTCGACTTCATCGTGTCCAATATGGTCATCCAAGATCTTGCGGATCATGAAAAAGCATTTCGAACGATGTATCGGCTGTTAGCAGATAAAGGTATCTTTATCTTTTCTATATTGCATCCATGTTTTGTTACTCCAGAAAGTGGTTGGGAAAGAACAGAAAACGGAGAAAAGCTGCATTGGAATGTGGACAAGTATTTTTATGAAGGAGTCTATGAACAGCCCTTAGGTGATAAAGAAAACATGCTGCTTTTCCATCGAACGTTAACAACCTATATAAATACATTAATACATACAGGGTTTGTTTTGGAGAGCATTATCGAACCACAGCCATCAAAAGACATGCTAAAAAAATACCCTTCATTTGCAGAAGATTTTAGGTGTCCTGACTTTATTGTTTTTAAATTAAGGAAATAGTCGAGCTTGTGTTATTTGTTACAGGGTGCTTATTTCTCCATACAATAAGCACCTTTTTTTGTGTGCTACATGAAGTAATATGTATAAATATTATGAAATACTTATTATTAACCTAGCATTGTAAGCAAACATACTGTCAGCCTAGAGCACAAAGTGACAGGATACATGGTGAAATACTTGTTAAGATCTGATTAGGGAGTGGGCGATATGACGTGGGTCGAATCATTACAGAAGGCCATCAATTATATGGAGGAGCATTTATTGGATGAAATATCGATAGATAGCATCGCAAAGCAGGCGAATTTTTCAGCATTTCACTTTCAGCGTACCTTTTCGATATTGACCGATATATCTGTTGGTGAATATCTCAGACGTAGACGCTTAACATTGGCTGCGCATGAGCTTAATCGTGAAAATACGAAAATTATTGATATTGCCTACAAGTATGGCTACGACACTCCAGAAGCTTTTTCCAAAGCATTTCGCAGACAGCATGGTATAACACCGAGTGAAGCGCGAAAATATGCAGGAAGGCTTAAATCTTATAACCGCCTGGTGATTCAGGTTAGTGTGAAGGGAGCAGAACCAATGCAATACAAAATTGTTGAACGGGAAGCATTTCAGATTGTAGGGATTAAACGAGAATTTTCGTGTATCAATCAGCAGAATCAAATTGATATTCCAAAAATGTGGGATAAAGTAAATGGGGATGGAACGGATGATTTATTATTCCGATTAAACGATGGTTTGATCGAAGGGGTGTTGGGGGTTTGTGTCGACAAAAGCTCGGAAGTAATTGATTATTGGATAGGTACAACCTATGAGGGGGACGTACCTGATGGGCTAGTGGCTTTGACTATTCCTGAATCAAAATGGGCTGTTTTTGAGGTGCATGGCCCGATGCCCGATGCCATGCCAAAAGTATGGAAACAGATTTTCTCTGAATGGTTTCCTTCGAGTGGTTATAAACATGCTGGTATACCGGAGTTAGAGGTTTATTCAGAAGAGGATCCTTCGAGCCCAGATTTGTATTCAGAAATTTGGATACCAGTGAAATAGAAACAGAGATGAATAGGTAGTTATTCATTCATTAATAATAATTGGGATTTCTTATTAAAATTCATGTTAATTTATAAGAGGTTGAGACAAAAGTCGTCAAAAAACAATCAAGAAACGAACGATAATTAGTTTAGATTCCACATATAACTGGCAATTAAACCCCCACTTCAAGCAATAAAGTGAAGCCAATATTGGTAAGTGGGGGTGCTCTGCCAGTAAATATCCAATTGGTTCAAAGGCCTTTAGGTCATACGTTTCTGGTACTTACAATTAGTGGGAATAAACAAACCCCCCATCATTTTAGGTTCACACCAACTTATTGAAGATAGTCAGTGTCTAGACTTAGATGCTTTACCAATAATTAATTTGTTTCCTTTTCACTAAAAGTCAATAGACGGAACAAATATTCACTAAAGCTTTTATTATGCTATAATAAGAATGTATGTTCTGGATAGGGGGAATATTCTTGTTAAAGAATAAAGAAGATGTCAGAAAGTTAATTCAAGCTGATGATGAGATGATGGAAATTTTGCAAGCTGCCAATACATTGAACCTGCCTGATTGGTGGATATGTGCCGGATTTATTCGTGCGAAAATTTGGGATACATTGCACGGCTTTACTAAACGAACTACTATACCAGATGTGGATGTAATCTATTTTGATATAGAAACGATAGATGAACAGGAGGAAAAAATTTTAGAAGCTAAATTAAAAAATAAAATGCCCAATGTTCCCTGGTCTGTTAAAAATGAAGCAAGAATGCATATTGTTAATAATATTCCACCATACACTTCATCAGTTGATGCGATATCTAAATTCCCAGAAACAGCAACTGCACTTGGGGTAAAGCTAGATAAAGAAGGTAAGGTAATTGTTACTGCACCTTGTGGTATAGCCGATGTCATCAATTTACAGCTGAAGCCAACGCCTTATTTCACAGAAACAAGAGAACGTGAAGCAATTTATGAGGAGAGAATAAGGAAAAAGAAGTGGAAATCTACTTGGAACAAGCTTAACATTTATCATACATAACTTTTTCATACAATCGGTAGATCTGTCCTATCAGTTTCCATTAAGAGCATGTAGTCGAACAAGAATAGTGGAGGAGGAGCCTAATTTGTCTTGGGAATATAAGTTATTATTAGCAAAAATTTATACCCCCACTAATTGAAGCTTCACTTTATATATTTCTTGTGAGATTAATAGATATATGTGCTATAGTCTGATAAAAAACTAATAAATTAAGAATTTTTAAAATAAAAATAGAAAGGTGCTTATAGATGAAAAAATGGCTTGGTGCTGCGGGAGTATGTGTTTATGACAGAAAGGTTCTAATGGTATTACAGGGAACCCCAGAAGAACCAAAACGTTGGTCTGTTCCTTCTGGCGGTTTAGAAGCAGGTGAAACCTTTGAGGAATGTTGTGTTAGGGAAATAAAAGAAGAAACAGGCTTAAACGTAGAGATAAGACAATCTATATGGAAAAAAGAAAGACCATATGGGGAAATTATTTATTTTGCAGTTAAGGTGGTTGGTGGAGAGGAAACCATTAATGATCCTGATAAATTAATTTATCGTATAGATTGGAAATCACCAGATGAACTAACAAATTTAGCTTTATCCTATCCTGAAGATAAAACATTTTTAATCGAATACATACAAAATTATAAGCACGATGATTTGTCTATTAAAAATGACAGAGAGTTAATAGGTGAGCATCTCAATAATGACATCGATGAAAAGTAAGCTTCTACTTAGGCATTTTCCTTTGAGAGAATTCATTTTCCATAGCATGTAGTAGGTTCAAGAACTCCCTCTTATACCTGTGATGATGGATCGATAGTTGCATTCAAACAGTAAATTCACAGAGAGCTTCTAAAAAGTTTGCAGCTATGATAGATAATAAAAAGGAATACCTTATCATGGGGAAGGGGCAGAGGACTTTAAAGTAATACTGGAAAAGAATCTGATCATATACATAGTATACTATAGACATTGATAAATCCTTAATTACTCAAGGTATAGAGTGTTTAATTATTGCTTCTATAAAAGGAAATAATTGGTTGAATTGCAGGATAAGTAAATGATATGATTAACTCAAATATATTGTTATTTATTAAGTAAAAAGCATCAATTGAGTATTAAGTTGGATTGGATGGTGGTCTTAAGTTCTGTAGTTATATTTTTTGGCTAAAAAGTCTTAATATTCTTATTGTTAGAGGGGATAAGAGGTGTTAGATTACATAGCA
The DNA here is from genome assembly GCF_039521925.1 of Virgibacillus salarius. Classification (NCBI taxonomy): domain Bacteria; kingdom Bacillati; phylum Bacillota; class Bacilli; order Caryophanales; family Bacillaceae; genus Virgibacillus; species Virgibacillus salarius. The sequence continues at coordinate 27,601 of NZ_BAAACY010000035.1, forward strand.
CTTGTAACAAAGGGGAAGATTAGATGGGGAAAAAGAACAAGCGAAGGAAGTTGAAAAGGGAGAGACTTCCTTTTCGATTAAACATTTTATTTTTTGTCATGTTTATTATGTTTTCTGCATTGGTGTTGCAGCTAGGTGTAGTTCAAATTCTGAAAGGAGAGTCATTTCAAGAAGAAATCGATCGAACGATTAGAGACACAACTAAGGTACCAGTGCCGCGGGGGGAAGTTTATGATAGTAATCATCGAGTAGTAGTCACGAATAAACCATTGTACGCTATTACATATACACCCGCTAAGAGAGTGCAAGCGAAGAATCGATTAACGGTTGCTAAGAAATTAGCGCAATTAATTTCTTTTGATAGCAAAGGAATTTCGGAGCGGAATAAAAAGGAATATTGGTATTTAGAAAATAAAAAAGAAGCTGTTAAGCTGCTAAGCACAGAAGAGAAAAAGGAATTAGATGATACAGAGGAATATAATCTTATTTTAGAGAGAATCCCGAAAGATAAAATAAGTGATTTCACGAAGAATGAGCAGAAGATCATAGCCATTAAGCGGGAGTTGGATAAGGCATATGCTTTAACGCCCCAAATTGTTAAAAATGAGGGGGTAACGTCAGAGGAATATGCAATGGTTTCTGAACATCTTAGCGAACTTCCAGGCATTAATGCAACAGCTGATTGGGAAAGGGAGTACCCATTTGGTGACACATTTCAAAATTTAATCGGAAATATTACAACGCAAAAGAAAGGAATTCCAGCAGAAAAGGAGGAATATTTTCTAACTAGAGGATACAGTCGGAATGATCGTGTTGGGATAAGTGGTTTGGAAGAATACTATGAAAATGTATTACGAGGTAGGAAAGAGCAGATTCAATACACAACTAAAAAGGACGGTACGATTGTAGGTTCTGAAACGGTTGTTGAAGGTGAGGCAGGGAAGGATCTCGTCTTAACCATAGATATGGAGTTTCAGAAGAAGGTTGATAAAGTTGTGAAGGATGAATTAAAAAATATTATTCAAGCGAATCCTTATCAGCATCCATACTTAACAGATGCAATTGCAGTTGTGATGAATCCGAAGACAGGTGAGTTATTAGCTGTTAGTGCTGCGAGTCGGGATAAGGAAAAAAATGAATATGTAAATGAGTCGTATAGAGCATTGTACGATTCCCACTTGCCAGGTTCTGCAGTTAAGGGAGCTACGGTTTTAGCTGGGTATGAATCGGGAGTTATTTCCCCGGGACAATCATTTTATGATCGCAAACTGAAGATTAAAGGCGATCCTAAAAGAAGGGGTTCCTATAGGAATTTAGGTGCTGTGAACGATTATGATGCATTAAGACTGTCTTCAAATGTGTATATGTTTTATATCGCTTTAAAGATGGGGGGAGAACAACGGAATCCATTACCAGATGAGGCCAAAATTACGTTTAATCCGGATGCTTGGGAAGAAATGAGAAATTATTTTCAGCAATTTGGTCTAGGAGCGAGTACAGGCATTGATTATCCATATGAATCGACAGGATTAACGGGTGAAAATTCAACGATGGGTGGCTTGTTTATGAACCTTGCCATTGGTCAGTATGATACATATACTGCGCTACAAATGGCTCAATATGTGTCAACAATTGCCAATGATGGCTATCGTGTTCGCCCGCATTTCGTAAAGGAAATTAGAAATCCAAGTAACTCGTCTAAGGAATTAGGTTCCGTTTATCGAAATATTGATACAAAGATTTTAAATCGAGTAGATATGGATCAATCGTATATTACTCGGATTCAGGAGGGGTTCCATCGAGTTTTTCACGCAACTGGCGGAACAGGTGTAAATTATTTTGGTAATGACGAGTATAGTAAATATAATGCGGCAGGAAAGACAGGAACTGCTGAAAATGCATATTATATAGATGGAAAGAAGCTAGCTGATACGGAGAACCTTTCATTAGTTGGTTACGCACCATATGATGATCCGGAAATGGCTTTTGCGATCATTGTTCCACATACAGGAAAAATAAAGGGGAGGTATCCAATTAATCATAGGATTGGTCAAGGAATATTAGACGCTTATTTTGAAACATATAAACCATAGAGCTTTCTTAAGAAAAAACGTAATCGCTGAGTGGCGTTTTAGTAAAACAGTAACAGCTATTTTAAACCAGAAAGTCGAACGAATTCGAATGCTACGTACATTTCGAAAGGTCGTTCGGCTTTTAGCTTTAACGTATACTTTTGTCTCAGTCACTTTCAGTTATAGAATAGGTACCATTATGAATGGAGGATGAGAGGTGAAGCTTCGTAGCGTTTTAGTAATGGCGATCTTAAGTATTATGTTGTTTGCAACTGGGTATATAACTGCGTTATTTACAAATAGTCAGACCTCAAGAGAAATATGGTTAACGGATCATGATGAAACGGTGATAATTACAAATATAGCAGATCAATCTGTCGTCGATAATATAATAATGATTTATCTTAGAAAAAAACAGCTAACAGCTAATATTAATGAACTTGGTAAACCTGATATGTCCATTCGTGTTGTAAGTCCGAGGGAACATACAAGTCTGATTGATTCTAAATTGTAGTTTGTAAAAGACGGAGCTATTATTAGTGAACGAGCAGGAGAATCTTCGAGTCAAGTGATCTACTATAGCATTGATGAAGCGAGTAAAAATTTTATTGTAGAGGAATTTAAAGCGAAAAAGTAAGCTGTGGAAACCGTCATGCGAGAAGTAATTGTAATATTTTAAGGGGAGCAGTGGGGAAATACGTTTATCAAGGAAGTTGAGAAACTAAAGAAAATGTTTAATGTGGGAGTTAAATGCTATTCATCATATCGGAAGTACGGCAGTTAAATGGGGAAACGAAAAACCTATCATGGATATAATGCCTATAGTAAAATCAATCACAAAGTTAGATTTCTATAATCAAGCAATGCGTAAGCATGGTATAAATCATGTGGTGAAAACGGTATTTTAGGAAAGGTATTTTCAAAAAAGTGGAGAACAGCGTAGAGATTATGTTCCTATGTATGAAATAGCAGTTTTGCTTTTAGGATTTATTACAAATCCTTCCATATGAAGCAAAACGGTATGGGAATGTAAAAGAGAGGCTGGCAAAACGATCTCCATTGATATAGCTATGTATATTCAAAATAAAGACGCAATTGTTAAGGAAATAGAACAAAAAGCATTGACTTGGTACAAGGGTTTGCGGTAGTTTATTCCTATTAGTATATGAAAGTTCACCTGTTAGAACAGATATAGAAAGAATGGAGAACTATAATGGGAATTAATGATGTCATTATAATCATTGTTGTCTGTTTTCTTTGTTTGGGTGCCATTGATAAATGTTTTGGTAATAGGCTTGGATTTGGTCAACATTTTACAGAAGGGTTTATGACCATGGGATCGCTTATGCTAGCCATGGTCGGAATTATTTCCTTAGCTCCAGTATTAGCTAGGATATTAACACCAATTATTGCTCCGATATACGGCTTTATCGGAGCTGATCCAGCAGTGTTTGCAAATACTATATTAGCCATTGATATGGGGGGGTATGCGCTAGCACAGGAAATGGCGCAAAATAAGGAGGCAGGATTATTTGCTTGGGTATTTTTAGGGACGATGATGGGCCCAACCATTGTATTTACAATTCCCGTAGCATTGGGGATTATTAGAAAAGAGGATCATACATATTTTGCAAAGGGTATCCTGTTAGGTTTGATTACAATTCCAATCGGCTGTTTAGTAGGCGGAATACTCGCTGGTTTTAGCATCCAGCTAATTATTATTAACCTTATACCGACATTGCTTTTTTCTGCTCTCATTTCCATGGGGCTGTGGAAGAAGCCGGGACAAATGATTATTGGTTTCTCTATATTCGGTAAATGTGTTGAAATTATAGCTATTATTGGGCTTACCGCGATTATTATTGAGACATTAACTGGTTTTATCGTCATTCCTTATCTAACACCGTTAGAAGAGGGGATTCAAATTGTTGGCCAGATTGCAATATTTTTAGCAGGGGCTTTCCCCATGGTCCATTTTATATCCAAGGTATTTAAGAAACCATTATATACGTTGGGTTCGAAGCTTAGTATTAGTGATACGTCTACAGCAGGTCTAGTAGCATCACTTGCCCATAGTATTCCGATGTTAACGCTGTTAAAACATATGGATGCCAGAGGGAAAGTCATCAATGTTGCCTTTGCCGTAAGTGGTGCGTTTGTTTTGGGTGGTCACTTAGGATTTGTAGCAGGAATTAATAAGGAAATTGTATTTCCTATGATTGTAGGGAAACTTATCGCTGGTTTTAGTGCAATTATTTTAGCAATGATTGTATTAAAAAAATCAAATGGGTCTGGACGCCATTCGTATAAATAGAACCTACGTCACCTGGCGAGATAAATATATATGATGAAAGAGAGAAGGGATAAAATGATAGTTGCCATCCGCTGGGGTATGTTTTTTGTAGGGTTAGCCCTTTTTAGTTTAGGAATAAGTATATCGATTAATGTTCAGCATTTAGGAATTCATCCATGGGATGTCTTAAATGTTGCATTATATGAAAAAGTAGGTCTTTCGATTGGGTCATGGACGATTATCATCTCTGCGCTCTTAATTATCATATCCTGGTTTTTGGATAAAAGCTATATAAAACTAGGAACGTTTCTAAATGGGGTACTGGTAGGTGTATTTGTAGACATCTATCTCTATCTTGACTTTTTACCCGTTGCAACGTATACATGGATCGATTATCTTATTATTATAGTAGGTATCGTTATTATGGGAATCGGTGGAGGAGTATACAATGCGGCAGGTGTTGGTTCTGGACCTCGTGATGGATTTATGCTTTCCATATCTGATAAGCTTGACGCATCTGTAGGCAAGGTGCGAATCATAACAGAGTGCCTTGTTCTCATAATTGGCCTGATATTAGGAGGCCCAGTGTTTTTATTTACCTTTATCTTTACATTTATTCAAAGTCCAATATTCCAATATATCTACGGAAGGCTAAGAGAGGAGATTACTCGTTTAGAACATAATAATCAGAACAAGCATCTCCCTAAGACACGTGCTTAACTGACAAGCTGCTTGAAATCATAGTTGTGAATGACGCTCGTTATTAGATCATCCTAAGTGAAGCTAAATATCGGGCGTTTTTTGCCAATTTTAGAGAACTACAAGACTCTCCATGAAATCAGAACAAGCCGGATTTAACGCATAGGAGTGACTAGAAAATGTTCGTTTTTAGGGATGGTAAGATGATTGTAATGAGAGGTTGTCTTCCAAGACATCATTGGTATAGGCATATAACAAAGTTTTATATTGTTAATGATTTTGAGTACAATTTGTAATTTTGTTGACAGAAAAAATCGATACTCATCTAAGTCCACTGTTATAAAATACGCTTTTAAAAACTAGACGTCTGATTTTACCATGCTAGAATGTAAGAAACTTAGCATGGGGGAGATAAAATGGATAAACGTGATATTGCTCCAAACATACTGATGGATGATCCGATAATGGGAGAGATTCATAGTATGATCGACGAGATAATGATCTATGCTATCGAAGAGTTCCACTCTGTCCTTACAAACATCATGGAGAATATGAGGGTGGAGCTGAACATTTCTGATGAATGGATGAATAGACTCTATGATTCGTGGTTATGCTGGACCATTTTTTGTTTTCATGAAAAACATACTAGCAAGACTATTTATCAGCAATTTCTTCAGTATAATAGGGAAAAATGGATAGATAAGTCTGTAGCCATTCAGAAGCTATTATATCAATGGAACCATCTTAAACCAGGAATTTACGTGGTGGGAAGTGACTATTCTATTGGTGAAAATTATACATTTATCGATATAGTCGAAGGAAAGGTGAATTCAGTTATATTGCGTCAGCGAAAAACTAGGATAAATCAAGGGGATATGGTTATAGGATTTTTACTTCCATATAGACAAGGTCACTATCTTAGTATAGGTAAAACATGCTTAATACCAAATATATTAACCAATCAAGTTTCCTTAGCAGTTCTTTCCTATTTTAGTAAGCACGCAGCGTCCTCTAGGTTTACTGAAAGTTTGTATCCGGCTTTGTCGGCAATAGCAATACATACGGTGGAGCAGCATCTATGAAATGGAGCAGACTGACTTCAAAAGAAGCAGAGATTACTAAGATTATAGAGCGGCTATCAGCTAGAAAAATACGCATTATCTTTGTAAGCGTAAATAGAAGTCAATATAAGGTCACAAAAAATCGGACTAAAGAGAAAGGGTCTCACTAGTCCATTTTAGTTGCATGGCTCGTTCTAAATCGTAATCCACAATAACATCCTGTAACCAATACCAGCACAAGACAAGTGCAATTAACGTTATAATAATTAATAAAAAGACAATCATTCTTCCCTTCATTGTACTTCCTCCTTATATCTAAAATAAGCGTACCAAACAGGCTAATGTATGTAAATATAATCCATAGGTAAATGGAAAATATTTTTGAGTAAAAAGCTCTCATTCTAATAACTTGTTATGAAAATGGTAGAAAATAATAGTAAATAGAATTTTACTTGTGATGTACACGCTTTCTTTAGGTTTTTCCTCTTTTTTTATTTATGGTATGATGCATAGGTTATCTACGGCTAAGTCTCTGGAGGGCTTAAATAATCTAAACAATAGAAAGAGGTTGAACATTTGAAAACTGCACAATGGAAACATGAATGGTTTGGTAACGTCAAGGGTGATATTCTAGCTGGAATTGTAGTTGCTCTAGCGCTAATCCCTGAGGCGATTGCCTTCTCAATAATTGCTGGTGTGGATCCGATGATTGGCTTGTATGCATCGTTTTGCATCGCAGTTGTAATTGCTTTTGTCGGAGGTCGTCCGGGAATGATTTCTGCGGCAACTGGAGCAATGGCGTTACTTATGGTTAATCTAGTTGCGGACCACGGGTTGCAATATTTATTAGCAGCAACAATTCTTACAGGTATTATTCAAATAATCTTTGGTATCTTTAAGCTAGCAAGAGTGATGAAATTTGTACCACGTTCGGTGATGGTTGGATTTGTTAACGCGTTAGCTATTTTAATTTTTACTGCTCAGCTTCCTCATTTTAAAGGGGAAGGTTGGATCATGTACGGTTTAGTTGGGTTGACCTTAGCAATTATATATATTCTCCCACGTATTACAATCGCAGTACCCTCAGCGCTTGTAGCAATTATTGTCGTAACAGCAATTGTCATTTTAGGAGATATTCACGTAGGAACCGTAGGTGATATGGGAGCTTTAACACAACAGCTGCCCATGTTTTTAATTCCGTCTATTCCATTTACATGGGAGACGTTAACGATTATATTTCCTTATTCCTTAGCACTTGCAATCGTAGGGTTATTAGAATCGCTATTAACCTCTAATATTGTAGATGATATGACAGACACGGAGAGTAATAAAAATAGAGAAAGTCGTGGACAGGGGATTGCAAATATAGTAGCTGGCTTTTTTGGGGGTATGGCTGGTTGTGCCATGATTGGCCAATCGGTGATTAATGTAAAATCAGGAGGCAGAGGAAGATTATCTACACTAGTAGCAGGTATATTCCTTATGTTTCTCATTATTGTATTAGGTGGATTAGTTGTACAAATACCGATGGCAGCTCTTGTAGGTGTTATGATTATGGTGTCGATTGGTACATTTGATTGGTCATCGATTAAAAATTTAAATAAACTGCCAAGAACGGATGTAGCTGTGATGCTAACAACAGTAGGTGTTGTGGTGTATACGCATGACTTGTCAAAAGGTGTATTAGCTGGTGTGTTATTAAGTGCCATTTTCTTTGCTGCAAAAATTTCTAGGATAAAGGTTACTAGTGAGCTTGTTCATCAAGGGCAAAAGCGCATTTACCGAATGGAGGGTCAACTGTTCTTTGCATCAGTCAGTGAGTTACCGAATAAATTTGATTTCACAGAACGTGTGAGTGAAGTGGAAATTGATTTATCAGAAGCCCATCTATGGGATGACTCTGCTATAGGAGCATTGGATAAGATCGAAATGAAGTTTGAGCAAAAACAAGTTCCCGTTCACTATACAGGTTTAAATGAAGATAGTCGGAGGCTTAAACAGCAGATCAGTGGCCTTTCCAAAGCTTCTGGACATTAATATTTGTTTTACCAAAGGCATCCATGTTTTTAATCGAAAGCACAAGGTTGTATTTTAATGAATTTCTAAGAGGTGAGCCGTTTGTTCCAAAAAATATTATTAGCTGCTGATGGTTCTGAGCATTCTGTTCGATCCGCAAAACAAGCGATTGAACTTGCAGAAAAATTTTCTAGTTTAGTAGAAGTTGTTTATGTGATAGATGGTCAAACAGCAAAAGCAGATGTATTACATGCAACAGACAAATTAGAAATTGAGAAAAAACGTAAAGAAAAGTTGAAGGTTGTTGAAAATTTATTAATAGCCGCAGAAATAGAATATGACATAACGATTTTACATGGAGAACCTGGTCCAACGATTGTATCTTATGCCAATGACAATGCATTTGATTGTGTTGTCATCGGAAGCCGTGGATTAAATAATTTACAAACGTTTATCTTAGGTAGCGTGAGTCACAAGGTGGCAAAACGAGTGAATTGTCCTGTAATGATTGTAAAATAGTAGGAAGAACATGATGTATTGTCAGATTGTAATAGTTCTACAATCTTCTTAAGCTGTCAAGTAATTTTTCTCATTAAAGAGCCTTACTACACACAAATTGTAGTAAGGCTCTAACTATTTAAGATAAAAATTAAACAACTTTATTATCTCTATAACCCTTTCATTGTAATAAAAGGAAATAAAATACAGAATTATGATATCTAATTGGTCTTTTTGTGTTTCCTCTACCAGTTGAGACAGGGGATAAAGATGAGTGAGTAAAGAAATAAAAAAAATAGCTAACAAACTACCGAATTTTTTAATTTTAAATCTTCATCTGAATGTAGGAGGATTTAAGGATGCCCAACGAAGTAATTTTGCTATTCTCCAGTCAAGCTACAGAAAATCTGCCCCTGCAGCAATCCATTATTACTTAGGGGTTCTGGAAAAGAGTAAACCTGGAGAAGTGTACTTTAGAATCAAGAAAAAGCCGAGCTATTTGAGCCAGCTCAGCTTTTCTATAGATTATAATAAACTCCATTTAGTACGTTTTTCCCCTAGCACTGTAAAAGCTTTTTCCACTAATATTTAGCATAGGAGCATGCTTTGAAAAAATTTCTTTCTTTGTTTGTTAGGTTGTGTTTATCTTTAACGTTAAGTGTTTTGTTATGTCCCAGACTATGTGTGAGTAGTGCTAGGATGTTCGAATAGAGGTACTTACGTTTAGTTTTTAGTGATCGCTTTTTCTACAGGATAATCACATAGATGGATATCAACTTCTTCTTTCATTACAAGCTTGGATAGCTGTAAACCGATGAATGGTCCCATCGTTAAGCCAGTTGATCCAAGTCCATTCGCAAGTAATAATCCATGAAAGCCAGGGAGTGGTCCAATAACTGGTAGAAATCCTGGTGTGACTGGTCGGAAACCAACGCGAGCTTCAAGAATAGTACTTGCTTCTAATCCAGGAGCGACTTCCATTGCCTTCGTAAGGATTTCATGCATTCCACCTGCTGTTACCCGGTGATCAAACCCTACATTATCTTCATGGGTTGCACCTAATACAATTCGATTATCAGGGAAAGTCAACATATATTGGTTATTAGGTGGTTTTACGACGGGCCAATTAGATGCATCTCCTGTTGGCAGCTGAACATGGAGAATTTGTGCACGTTGCTCGTCCACTTGAAAATGAATACCCAACGGACTTAAGAGTTCCGTCATCCAAGCTCCAGTAGCAGCAATAACGGTATCTGCAGGGATTGTTTGGCTGTTTACATGTACACCATTAATTGTATTGTCTTTGTACGTTAACGCTGCGTTTCCCTTTATCAATATTGCTCCGTGTTTTTCCGCTGCACGCAAAAGTGCATCTCGTAGTTTTCTTCCATCAACTCGAGCGGCACCACTTACGTAGACCGATTTATAGTTACCGTTTAATAATGGGAACAATTCTGTTGTGGCTTGCTGATCTAATAGCTTTATTTCTCCTATTTCTGGAGCAGCAAGCTTCCGTTTTTCGGCGCGTTCTTTCATAGCAATTAACTTTTTATCATCATCATGCAAATGAATAGCTCCAACCTGTTCGTATCCTACATCCTCTTCACCATCTTGATATAAGGAATGAATAAGGTTAGGATAGCTTCGTGCTCCTGCTTTTACGAGTTGATACCAAGCTTTATTTCGTCGTTGGGAGAGCCATGGGCATACGATACCAGCTGCAGCATCAGTTGCTTGACCATCATCAAAGCGATCGATGATCGTAACATGGTATTTATTTCTTGCGAGGTAATATGCGGTTGAAGCACCTACAATTCCCCCACCGATAATACTTATTCGATTACTCATCTATCTATTTTCAACTATCTTCTTCATTGCTTTTATTTGTCCCAAGTGCTCTGCTTCATGAGAAAGAATCATTGCAAAAACGTCACCATATGTTTTGAAATTACCAAACGGTAATGTGTACGGTAAGTCTGTAGCAAAGAACTCATCTGTAAGTGCTTCAATTCGTGGAGCTTGATTCTCTAAATCAACGATAAGCGTAGCTAATTTTGGAGCATTCTCTGACCATTCAGATGGTTTTGTTCCCGTAGCAAATAACCCTTGATATGATACAGGAATATTCGTTGACTGTTTAGGATATCCAAATAATAGGCTCTCAGCAGTTACAAGGATATGCCCGATATGCCAACGTATCGTATTATTAAATCCCTTCGGTTGGATATCCATTATTTCCTTATCTAGCTGTTTCACAAAAGTTAATAAACTCCCACGTGTTAATGAAAATTGATTTGTCATTTCCGATTCCTCCATTCTTGATTCCTCTATTTATTATGATAAAAATAATCATGGAAAAAGTAAAATATTTGAAGGGTTTACCATACGAATAAAGAATTAATAAACAGGGGGGGATACAAGTTGCAACGAAATATTCTAGGAATTGCTATTTTAATTTTAGGTATTGGATTAATGCTTATTGGACCAATGTTCGCTTATTATGTCACGTTTAATGAAAGTTCTATATATGAAATGGGAGAGCAGGAAAACAGGTTTATGTGGCAGTCCTTTTTTACGATTGCTGGTCGGTGGTTTTTAGGTGGGGTACTACTAATTGGCGTATCTGAAGTGATTCGCTTGCTTGTCTCTATTAATAATCATATCTATAATGATCGAAAACAAACTAGAGAAAAGGGGAAGCGAATGACCGACGATGAGTCTGGCTATAGTCAAACTACTGAACGAGAACAAACTGATATGCAGGAGGAATGGAACTTACGGCCAGCAGATGAAGAGAAGATTTATCGCATATTTAATAATGAGGCAATTTTAGAAATGAGGCTAGCTCCCATCAAGGGGTATTGCGTTGTTAAACTCCAGGATAAAGATAGTCCTATAAATCCATATGTAAAAGTAATTGAGGTAACAGAAACAGTTGCAAAAGAGGTTCGTAATGCTGAAATTAGGAAAAGGGTTTTAGAATGGTATAACGCACAATAACAGTAAAAACAGGAGAAAAATTTTCTTGAAGGAGTTTTTATAGTGAAAAAAACGAATTCAAAACGTACATGGGGTTGGTTTGGCTGGACATTTTTCATCGTACTATTCGTATCATTTATTGGATCTACGGTATTTTTCTTTGCGCTATTTGATATTGATTTAAAAGCCGTATTTCAAGATGAAAGAGCTAGTGGTTCTACAGAAATAGTTGATGCGAAAAATAATGAAAAGAAAGAGCAAACCAAAAAGAGTGCTGAACAAGAAAATGAATCAGTATCACAAAATAAAGCGGATATAGGGGATTTTATCGCTCAGGCACATGATTTTTATAATGATACGACTGGATATGGTGCTATTAATGATATTGATTGGGATGAACAGGTAACACAGGCCCAAACGATTCGAGAAACCATAAATAACCAATTAGGCGAAATTGCTAATGAGTCGTTAATAAGAGATTTAGATGCGATCAAAAAACTGACGAATCAATTAGAACAAGAAAAAAATATGAATACGGTTCGTCAATTACATCGATATTTTCATGATTTAGATATTGTTTGGAATAATTACAGTAGATCAAAAAAATTATGGGGGGTAACGGAAACGGAAGAATAAACGCTATTCAATTTTAATTAATTTTGGTAAGCTAATAATGGTAGAAGCTTAATAGAAGGAGAATGATTCATGGATAAGACGTTAATTTTTGGACATAAGAATCCAGACACAGATACAATTTGTTCAGCTTTAGCCTATGCTGACTTGAAAAATAAACTTGGTATACGTGCAGAACCAGCAAGATTAGGGTCTGTTAGTAAAGAAACACAATTTGCGTTGGACTACTTTAATGTGGAAGCTCCGAAACTAATTGAAAAAGTGGAAGATGATGTGAAATCGGTTATTCTTGTTGATCATAATGAATTTCAACAAAGTGTAGAAAATATAAAAGATGTCCGTATTGCCGAAGTAATTGATCATCATCGTATTTCTAATTTCGAAACAAGTGAGCCCTTATATTTTCGTGCTGAGCCGGTAGGTTGTACAGCTACGATTCTGAACAAAATGTACAAGGAAAACAATATCCCTGTTTCCAAAGAAATTGCTGGTCTATTACTATCTGCAATCGTATCAGACTCGTTGCTATTAAAATCTCCAACTTGTACAAAAGAAGACGTGGATGCTGCATATGAATTAGCAAAAATTGCTGGAGTAAATCTAGAAACGTATGGAATGGAAATGTTACAGGCTGGTGCTGATTTAAGTGATAAATCTGTTTACGAGTTGCTTACCATGGATGCAAAAGAATTCTCCATGGCTGATGCAAAGGTAGAAATCGCACAGGTAAATGCAGTGGATACTGCAAAAATATACGAATTGCAGCATGAAATCGATCAGGAAATTGCAAAAATAGTGAATGAGAAAGACCTTGATCTTTTCTTGTTTGTAGTAACAGATATATTAAATAATGATTCCGAGGTATTAGCACTTGGAAGTGGAAAAGAAAAAGTAGAAGCAGCATTTGATGTCAAACTTGACGATAATAGTCGTGCGCTTCTAAAAGGTGTTGTATCACGTAAGAAACAAATTGTCACAGCACTTACAGACGCTTTTACGAAATAATCTATATGACAGAGGACCCAGAAAAGCAGTATGCGCTTTTCCGGGTCCTTTTTGAATTACCATGCCCATGTATAAATGGATATGCTCCCTCAAAAACTAAATGGAAGTTGAAAGGAGGAAGCTGACATGGCGGGTAAACCAAAAGGACCAAAGCAACAGGAACATCCAAATTTGCCGCAAAGTCCAAAACAACCCTATGGCGAACCGTTAGATGGTTCAAAGAAAGTTAAAAACGCCAATCATTCTAGACAAAAGCATAATCCCCATCACGGACTTTAGCTTGAAGGTATCCTTTTACTGGGTACCTTTTTGTAAGTTAAGAAAGTATAAAATCAGTGCAATGACTGCGTTAAGCCAAGTAGTTATTTTGAAATGTTTGATGTCTATTGGCAATGCTCCGACTAATTACTTCGCTTTCCGCGGGCACGGCCTCAACTAACTTTGCAAAGAAGAACACGTTGCAAAGTGGATTTTCGGCTCGCACAATTCCCGCAGGAGTCTACGTAATTCGTCTCCGCTATGAGAAGGTGCAACAATTCTTGTCATAAGTAATAGGTTGACTTTTTTTACAATGGGTAAA
>NZ_BAAACY010000036.1:0-19625 GCF_039521925.1 Virgibacillus salarius
GCTTTCCGCGGGCACGGCCTCAACTAACTTTGCAAAGAAGAACACGTTGCAAAGTGGATTTTCGGCTCGTGCTAATCCCGCAGGAGTCTACGTAATTCGTCTCCGCTATGAGAAGGTGCACCAATTCTTGTCATAAGTAATAGGTTGACTTTTTTTACAATGGGTAAAGTGAAAATCGCTATCCGTGCGTATAAAAGCAGCTGTGTTACTTCATGCTAGCGTTGTAGAGCCTGATAATAGCGAAGGCCGGATACTTCAACTCCTGTGGGAAATGTTTGACCTGAAGATCCACTTTTTTGAGCGGGTTTTGCTAAAAAAGTTAGCTGAAGGACAAACCCCACGGAAAGGGAAGTGGGCAGCCGGAGTGGTGGTCAAGCAAGCAGTAGCTATTATTCCATAATAGCTACTAGAGAAAGCGTAAATCTGAGCATTTAGTGATAAGGATTGAGCGAATTTTGCTCAGTCTTTTTTGCAATTTTTATATAAATTTATTTTTATACATCTCTAATCGCTTGCATGCAAACTCGTATTCTACATTGAATAGGTGCATAATTTGATATGGGGATGCCTTAGGAATGCGTTGTAGCATGAACGTAGGTACACATAAGTGGTAGCTAAAATAATTTGCTTGCCACTCTTGCAGTTCAATGAAGGCTTGAGGTAAATATTCCTGACGACCAGCATGCCATAGGTTATGTGCTATTTCATGGGCAAATTCCTGCCATTGAACTTGTTCGTTATTAGTGGCATTTAAAAAAATAATGCATTTACCATTCTTGTACACAGTTTCGCTGCTAAATTCCCAAAAGTATACGGGTATTTTTAAGGAGTTAGATATATTCTCGATTCTTAGCTCAGTAGGGATCTTTATGTTAATTTTTGCTAATAAATGTTGGATGTAGTCTTCTGTCCTTGAATATAAATACATAGTAGCCCCCTTAATAGAATGTATGTTCGTTTTTGGTGTAAAATAGATGGTGCACAATGTTGTACACCTAGTATATTTCATGTATATGTGGAATCAGAAAAGGGTATATTTAGTGACCATGTAACTAAAGCTTACCAATTAATAATGCTCATACTCAATTAAAATATGATGAACTAAAAAATCATGTCTGATCCTCTTCTTTAAAGGCCTCCCAGATTCTTTTAAGTCTACGGAGGTCTTCTTCTTTATTTTTTGGTAATTCTTTATACCATCTCTCTAAAGATGGGTCATTACGAAAGGCTGCAAACGCTTCTTCTTCCGAAAGCCTAGGATCATCAGATCGCCCTAGTAAATAATCTGTTGTACTAGATAATACAGTTGCCAACCGATCCAATTCATGATCTTTGATCGGTCTATCTCCTAGTTCAATTCTGTTCATAACACTCACATTTAAATGAACACGTTTGGCAAGTTCGCGTTGACTCCAATTTCTACTTTCCCTTAACTCAATAATTCTTTTTCCTATATTCAACGTAAACACCACTTTCTATATCAGCAACTAAATCATATCATAATTTCCAAAAAAGAAACAATTCATTTCTTAAACAGAAATACTTTTTTTGACATTTCTAATATAGCAATGTATGATAAGAACACATGTTCTATTAATTAAAAATGAATGGCTGGGAGGAAGTAACATGTGTTCAAACAAAAATAGGAGTGTAAGGAACAACAATTGTGTTAAATGGGTAGTCAATGAATATAGGCGAGATAAGCGAACCGGTCCACTATCACCAATATCAAGAAGTAATTATGCGCAGCTTTTATTTGAAAAGGGGGCGGGCTTCCATGAACAAGGAACAAATCGAGAGTACGTTAAAAGATTATCATTGGATGATTAAAGAAATAAATCGACAACGTAAGCTTTTAAATGAGGATATTGGTACAAGGTTGGTAGCTCCTTCAGGGATAGAATCATCACTCCCAAAAGCACAGGGAACCGTAAGCGATCCAGTAGCACAGGAAGTAATAAGGCGGGATAAGAAGAGTTCTTGGATTGTTAAACTAGAGAAGAAAGTGTTATTTATTCAAGAAAGATTGCCAGCTATCAAAGACCCTAGAGAGGCTACGGTTTTAGAATGCATGCTTGATGGGATGACAATAAGTGCTATAAGTCAGCATATGGGACTTTCAAGAAGGCATATTTATAACATTAAAGAATCAATTGTAGACAAAATTTCACAGTTTACACACTCTTCTCAGTAAATGACAAGTTAGAATAGCTTGATGTAGACTAGAGTCAAGCAAGATAAATCAACAACGATTTCTCACAGATACATGTCCGAAATGACGTAAAACTAAACATTTCTTAGCTATCGATAGATATTAAAAAGTCGTGAATGCGCCAATGCGTGTTTAGGGCTTTTTTTTATTGAAATGGTAGTGAAGAAAAAGGAGGTGAAATTCAAGAGAAGATGAATAGTGGTTTGTAGTTGCATTAAGGAAGTAGGAGAGGAAGTACTTACTATTTTATTTGAATTCGGAGGGAACAAAATGGCAGATAATCAAATTAAAATGCAAGAAGGAAAAAACAAAATATTATTATTTCGTTTGCTAGAAAATCAAAGTGAAGAAGCAGCAAAGTTAGTATTTCAAACAGAACATACGTTTAGCTACTCTCGTGAGTTAGAAAGGATTATAACAAAGGATGGTTCCTTAATTAATGTCGGAGAATTAGAGTCAGAAGTTAGCATTGAAGCAATTCAGGCAATGGGTGATCCAGTAGGTGATATGCTTCGCCAATCTGTTATTAAAGGACAAAAGCTTGAACTATGGGAAGTAACAGTAGATGAGGAATTAAAAACACCAGATAATAAGTATCCAGCTATCTATGCTCAAGGTTATTTAGACTCTTGGGAAGACCCGGCAAATGCTGAAGAAAATGCTACAATATCTAGTAACTTTACAGTAGAAATGGAGCCACAATTTGGCGAAGCTACGTTGACAGATGAGCAGCAAGCTGCAGTACAGTACGCTTTCCAGGATACGACTGCTCCAACAAATGGTGAATGATTAATATACCGAGGTAGTTTTATGGGTTCATCCGATTTAATTATTGGATGAATCCATAAATTATTTGATTCTAATTGTAATGGAAGGTGGTAAAATAATGGAATTTGTAATTAATGAAAAAAAGTATGATTTAAAATTTGGAATTAAATTTATTCGAGAACTAGATAAGGAATATGAGGTGGATTACCAAGGAATGAAATTTGGTATGGGCGTAAATATGGCATTTATGAATCTACAACAGTTTAATCCAGTGGTCATACATTCTGTAATGAAGGCAGCTACTTCATATTTAGCTACACCACCAACGAATCAGCAGATAGAAATAGCTATTGAAAATTATGCGCAGGAGAATGACGGATTACATGACCTTTTTCTGTCATTGAAAGATGAATTGGGGAAGTCACCGGTCATGAAGGACACAATCAAACATTTTCAGAAGACAGCAAAAGTGAACAAATAGTAGATTCGGAACAAACATATGAGGATATTATTATAAATTGTTTTCGCCACTTTGGTTTTAAAAGTCTTTTTGAAATTGAGACACTAACTTTAAGAGAGTATTCCTTAAGACTACACGCATTTCGACTACAGCAAATAGATAAAGAGTATAACATGCATAAGCAGGCTTGGTTGAACCATCAAGTGACGTTAACAAGAGAACAAGGTAAAAAACAGGTTCCTATTTATAAGCGATTTAAAGACTTCTTCGATTATGAAAAATATTTGAAGGAAGTGAATAAACCGAAAATGCGCTTAAATAATAGAATGAAACGTATGGCAAAAGTAGCAAAACGAATTAATGCTGGAGAGGAGGTGTCACATGACAGAATCCTATGAAATTAATGCTTTTTTAGACGCCAATACATCTGGATTTGAGCAATCTATGCAAAATGCTAGTGGAGCAATGAATAATTTTATGAATAGTATGAATGATATTCAGGACGTAGGTGGATCCTTTACCGAGTTGCAAGAATCATTTGATCCTGTAGTAAACAAATTATCTGAGATGGAAGAATCACTTGGATTTATACCAGGTATGTCAGAGGGGATAGCACAGGTTCAATCTGTTCTTGACCCATTTTTGGGAGTTCTAGGTGGGACAGCTAGTATTCTAAACACGTTGTCTTCTGCTGTATTAGGATTTATGCCATTGCTTCAGGGAATACAACCAATCATTACACAACTCTTTACGATGTTATTAAATAATCCATTTGTATTAATTATTACATTAGTTGCACTATTGGTGACAGCTTTTATCTATCTATGGAATACAAGTGAAACATTTAGAGATATTGTAATAGGTGTTTGGGAGTCGATAAAATCATTTATTATGCCAGTTGTGCAAGAGATAGTGAATTTTGTGATGAGTTTATGGGGAATGCTAACCACTTGGTGGATGGAAAATCAAGCCTTGATTATGCAGATATTTAACTCTGTTTGGTCAGCTATTCGTACTGTAATTACTTCAGTGATGAAATTTCTATTGCCATTTCTTACCGTTGCATGGGAAACAATCTCACTTATCATTACCACTGTTTGGGATTATATAAAGACAGTGATCACTATTGCCTTAGAGATTATCTTAGGCGTTATTAGAGCGGTTATGCAAGTAATAACAGGTGATTGGTCTGGGGCTTGGGAAACGATAAAAACTACTTTTTACAATGTTTGGGAAATTATGAAGACATTTGTTGTAACAAAAGCACAAGAAATTTGGCAGTTTATTAAAAGTAAATTTACACAGGTAAAGGATACAATCACAACATTATTTACAAATGCTAAGGACGCTGTTGTAAGAGGATTTACCATAATGGTTACGAGTGCCTGGACGAAAGCACAGGAAATTGTTTCAGCGGTAAGATCAAAATTCCAAGAAGTATTTAACACTATTAGGACAAAGTTAATGCAATCAGTAACAGAAGTGGGAAACCAAATTGCTAAAATGCCAGGAAAGGTTATTGAATTTGCTGGAAGAATGGTCTCAGCAGGTAAGGATCTTATAATGGGATTAATTAATGGAATAAAGGAAAAAGCAGCTGGAGTAGCCAAAGCTGCTCTTGATGCAGCTAAAAGTGCGGTAAACGGTGTCCTAAGCTATTTAGGAATTAAATCACCATCCCGTTTATTTAAAGGTATTGGTGATGATACGATGGCCGGGTTTGCTATGGGGATAGATCAGATGTCGAAGAAAGTCGTGAATTCGGCAATCGCTATATCGGACAGAGTACAGGATTCCTTTAATCCTGAATTTGCAATGCCAAACATTGCAGGTCAGGTAAATAGCTTAAATCAAGCAGCTAATAGAAGAATGCAAAATCATTTGACGAATGAATGGAGTGTAACTAAACAGCCAGCATTTGTGAATGTAGCTATTGGTGGACAACAATTTACTGCTTTTGTAGAAGATATAACGAAGGTTCAAAATAGGAAAGATAACTTAACTCGTAAGCAAAATTGGTAGGAGGTGCTTTATGAGATTTGTAGATACGCAGGCAGTAAGCCGTACCGAAAATAACTCCTTAGCAATACAAACTATCTTTAATGAAAACAATTTAGATAAATTATTAACAGATGAAAATGGTAGTTTTGTAACGTTAACTGTTTCGGGAAGAAGTAATTTAAAGCAGCGTATTCATACAACGGAACTTCCTGGTGTTCATGGTGTTATGGAATCGAAAGGATTAACATGGGATGTCCGAGAAATCAAAGTAAAATATAAAATTTCAGATCAATCAAAGGAAGGGTTTAGGAGGAGATATAATCTATTAAACGATATGCTAAAAGGATCTAGAAAGGAACTAACTTTTACCGACGAGGATGTATCGTTTTATGCAACTTTGTTAGAAAGTGATGTACCTGAAGAATCAACAAATAGTTTGGTATCTACAATCACATTTTTGTGTTCTGATCCATTTAAATATGGGAAAAAACACCAAACTATTTCTTTAAGAAACTTTACTTGGGATGTATATAAGAATCAGATTTGGGGTGATTTTATTGGCAATTAGTACACCGACTTTGAAATTAGTAAAGCCAGAAATTACAGATGAAATTGGCACTTCTATTGCTAACTTTGCACAAAATGCAGATAAGATAGATTCAGCGATAAAGCAACTTCAAGAGGATAATTTAGCTTTACAAGGAGATGTAACGAAAAATAAAATGGATTTGGAAGCCATGAATGATTCTATTTCAAGCCTTCAAACAAATTTTAATACCATAAGTTCAGTAGTGGAAGAAAACAAAATAACGATTGAAACCATGCAAACACAGTTAGCTAATATCGAAGAACGTTTAACTGCATTAGAAACCGTATCAACAGAGGGTGAGGCATAATGCGATGGATTGAGATCGCACAAAAGTATGAAGTTAATGTACAAGGTTCAGTAGAAGCTTACCCTATTATTACTGCTGTAACCCAAAAGGAAATACCATATATTAAATTAAGTGTAGGCAATGCAGCGTTAAAACTGCATTATCCTTTTAAGAAAAATGATACTGTTAAAGTGGATTTTGATAAACGGAAAGTATTTATAAATGATGAATTACAAATGACATCAGTCGATTTGACCGATGCAGATTTTTTCCCGTTAACCCCAGGTCTTAATGAAATACAAACAGTACCTGCAATGCAATTAGAGGTTAAATATAGGGAAAGGTGGTTGTAATAATGAAAGAAAAATTATTTATTTTTGATAGGTATGATAATTTATTAGCAATCACCAATAACTATATAGAAGCTTTGTTGGAGGAGACGGTCGAGAAGCCCGTCTCTTTTACTATTACTTTTCCTATGTCTGATGAAGATGCAAGTTATTTAATGGGTGGCAATCAAATTGCATTCAGAGATTTAAAAGGAAATTTTAGGCTGTTTACAATTCGAGAGGTTGATGATAAGGACGGAGAATCTACAGAGAAGACAATTGAGTGTTTGCCAGGAATCCAAGAATTAACCGATGTAATTGTGAAAGAAGGAAAAATACAAAAAAAGCCAGCAGTTGATGCACTAGAGTTTATTTTAAAGAACTCTCGTTGGATAGCTGGAAATGTAGTAGATTTAGGGGATAATTCCATTAATTTTCATTATCATAATGCCTATGAGAGCCTAGGAAATTTGATAGGAATTTGGGGTGGTGAAATTGTTGATCGAATAGAAATAGAAGATAATAAACTTATAGGCAGATATATTGATATTGTATACCGTAAGGGCTCTGATTCAGGTAAACGATTTGAAATTGATAAAGATATAAAAAATATTACGAGGACTGTCTTATATTATCCTAAAACTGCCTTGTTTGGAAAAGGTGGTTCTATACAAACTGAAGAGGGAAATGAATCAAAACAAGTTTCGTTTCGTGATGTAGTATGGTCAAAGGATAATGGTGATCCTGTAGATAAGAAGTTAGGACAAGAGTGGGTAGGAGATGCTGAAGCATTGAATAAGCACGGCATTCCAAATTTAAAAACTGGAAAAATGATGCACCGATTCGGGATATTTGAAGATAATGATGAAACAGATTCCCAAATATTGCTTGAAAAGACATGGAGAGCGCTACAGGCTGAAAAGGAGACCCAAGTACAGTATGAGATGGATATTATTACCTTTTATCAGATTTCAAGTTACGAGCATGAACAAGTCTTTTTAGGAGATTCAGGGATAGCACGAGATAAAAATGTTAAGCCAATGATACTCATTGAGGCACGTATTATGTCATGGAAGTATGATATTGGGAATCCAAATAATGGAAGTATTGTTTTAGGCAACATACTAGACTTAAATCCTGATAACACTGAAATTAATTGGGTAATAGATAAGGTGAAAGAAGATAGCGGGAATTGGGATGCAGGTGGTGGACCAATTACAGATCAAAAATTTCCAGATGTAGAACCACCGGTTCCGTTAAATGTTGTAGCTGATGGTTTATTTAAGAAAATTGCACTATCGTGGACATTTGAATCTACGTACATCATAGCTGCATATGAAGTTTATGCAAGTCAGATAAATGGATTTGTGCCAGATCCAACCAATCTTGTCTTTCGAGGTAAAGTAGGGGCTTTTAACTTTGCTACAGACACCGATGAAAAATGGTATTTTCGAGTACGGGCAGTTAATACACATGGTACGCCAAGTGATTATTCAGAGCAAGTTAGTGCATCCACTGTACAATTAGCTTTACCAGACTTAGAAGATATTGTACCTGAATTTATTAATTATAGCATTTATGAGGGTGATGAACCACCAAATGTTAATGATTATACGTATTGGTTAAATACGAGTGAAGAGCCAAAGCTTTTATATAAATGGAATGAAACATTAGAAGAGTGGTATGCGCTTGCGCCAACTAATGCAGCCGATATAGAAGCAGTTAGTGAAAATGAATATAACGAGAAAATAAGTTCAATCGAAGAAACTGCAGAGCAAATTTCTTTAAGTGTGTCAACTTTAGAGCGAGAAGTTGATGAACATAATATAAGTATAGAGGATAACAGGTCAACCATTGAACAGCAAGCTAATGAGATAGCGCAAAGGGTAAAAGCTACAACGTATGAAGCTGATATGAGTGACATGAATATTCGAGTTACCCATGCTGAGTCTGAAATCATTCAACATGCGGATGAAATTCTGCAACGTGTTGAAAAGAATGGGGTTGTCTCAAGTATCAATCAGTCACCCGAAGAAATTAGAATTAATGCTGAACGTATTGCAATTAACGGAGATTTAGTTGTCAATGACGGAAAAGTCTATATTAAAGATGGTGTAATAACTAATAATCTTATTGCAGGAAATGCCAATATAGATGGAGCCAAAATAGCTAATGCTTCCATTACAAATGCCAAAATAGCGAATATAAATGCAGATAAAATTAATGCTGGAATATTAGACGCTAATAAAGTATTAGTCCGTGTGAAAAATGGTACGCAAGCTATAGAGATAAATGATAATGGCTTTGAAACGGTTGATAACAATGGCAACATCCGGATTCATATAGGGGTACAAAATATAGGGGGGAAAGGTCAATCCAATCCTGCTACAATTAGATTCTTTGGTGGAAGTGGAAGTGTAAGTGCTGGGGTTGGAATGAATGTTAATAATCATTTTATTATCGGCAGTGATCAAAATGGGGTATCAACATCTATTTACTCAGATTCCAACCAATTATATTATGGACAACAGCATAGGTTCGTTGCTTATGGTGTAACTAACCCCGCAGATTTTTTTCAGTTTTCAAGTGTTCTAAATACAGGAGGAACTGCAAGAGAACCTTATTTTAGAATACCACGTGATAATGTAGGGTATATAGGTTCACCATCTTTTAGGTGGTGGAGAATTTATGGACACAATGTACACGCAAATAATTTTAATGAGATCTCATCAAGAGATTCAAAAGAAAATATCCACACTATCGATTTAGAAGAATTACAACGGGTTTTTAATAAAATTGAGATAAAAAGATTTAATAGAAAGATTGGGGATAAGAAGACCGGCATTAAGGTACACACAGGTATAATTGCTGAAGACGGGCCAGAGGAGTTAATGAATGAGACGCAAGATGGCGTTTTATTGGGAAGCGCTATTTTTACAGTGGCCGGTGCACTCAAGTATCAGATGCAGAGAATCGATAACATTGAAAAGAAATTAGAAGGAGCATTATAAATGGAACATAATAAAGATATCAACCTACAATATGTAGTTAATTCATTAACCAATCAGATATCAACTCTTACTCAAGAAAAAGCATATTTAGAAGCAATTGTTACAAGTCAGCAAGAAGAAGCCAATAAATTACGTGAGGAGTTAAATAAAGCGGTTGATAAAAATGACTCATTATGACAATTTCAAATAGGAAAGCGAATCAGGGGAATTTAGATAGTAGGTAGGCTATAGATTTATGTAACGTCATAGATGTGGGGAGGCGGACATGTCTGAACAATGGTATACAAATAAAGAATTATTTGAACAAATAAGTTCTATCCAGGGAGATTTTAAAGACTTGCGTTCTGAAATGCAAGAAACAAGGAAAATTATTAGAAAGTATAATGGCTTACGAGAAGAACTTGGAGTAATCAAAGAAAAAGTAGATAGAATGGAAGCCGAATCAGAAGGAAAAGAATCAGTATCAGAAGCTGTCCGCTTATGGAGTGGATGGCTTTTTGGTTTGTTAACACTTGCAGTTCTAATTATTCAGCAGTTTTAGTGGAGGTGAGTAAATGGACAAAGGCACGATCATTCGTACGCTAGTATTGGCATTGGCGTTGCTTAATCAATTTTTGATAATTGCTAATCTAAACCCTATACCTGGAACAATGGAGACGTGGGGCGAAGCAATCTCTATTATATTTACTGCTACAGCAAGTACATGGGCTTGGTTTAAAAATAACTATATTACGTCAAAAGGTAATGAACAAAGGAAAGTATTACAGCAATCTAATCTGACAAGATAGTCAAGCGGCTAGTCCAAACGGGCAAGTCGCTTTTTTAATATAAAAATAATGAAGGAGGAATTTTTTATGACAAAAATTTTTATTGATGCAGGACATGGTGGTAGTGATCCAGGAGCAACTGGAAATGGATTACAGGAGAAGGATGTTACGTTGGCCATTGCTTTAAAGCTACGTGATATTTTAAACAGTGATTATGAAGGACATTCGGTTATGCTTTCGCGGACAACGGATCAAACATTATCC
Organism: Virgibacillus salarius; assembly: GCF_039521925.1. Lineage (NCBI taxonomy): Bacteria > Bacillati > Bacillota > Bacilli > Caryophanales > Bacillaceae > Virgibacillus > Virgibacillus salarius. The sequence goes on from NZ_BAAACY010000036.1 coordinate 10,688, forward strand.
TTATCACAACGTACGAATATGGCTAATAGCTGGGGGGCAGATTATCTCGTTTCTGTTCATATTAATGCAGGTGGAGGTACTGGATTCGAATCCTACACTTACAATGGTAGCTATTCAGGCAAGGCTGAAACGAATCGATTACGTGCTATTGTGCATAATGCCATTGTGAATGAAACAGAGTTTAGGGATCGTGGAAAGAAGGAAGCAAACTTCCACATGGTAAGAGAATCTGCTATGCCAGCTGTGCTTACGGAGAATGGTTTTATTGACAATGCTGCAGATGCAGCAGCATTGAAGTCGGATGCTTTCCTAAATAAAATTGCTCGTGGTCATGCAGAAGGTTTAGCAAGTGCATTAGGTCTTACCCTTAAAGATGTAAATGATGGGCAAGGATATATTGAAGTAGTTGTTGATTCATTATGGACTTATAATACGGCAAATTGGAATGATAAGGCAGTTATAGTAAATCAAGGGGAAGTCTTTACTGTCATTAGGGACAAGTTCCCAGTAGATGGAGGTTATATGTATCAAATTAAGAGCGGATTGTATATTACTGCAAATCCAACCTATGTAAGGTATTATACGAAATAAAAAATCCGCTAAGGGTGTTGAATCCCCAAAGGTTACTAGATAAAAAAGATTAACCTTTGGGGTTCACCTCACTGTGAGGGAGGATCTTTAACTTTTGCTTATTCAAAATAAAGATCAAAACCTTCAAGTATTTCTCTAGCAGTTTTATTTTTTGCTTAATTGCTTTAAACCTCCACCATAGAAATTTTATCCCGCATATAACTGACAGTAAAACCCTCACTGATTGAAGTTTCACTTTATATAGGGTTGGGCGCCTCTGTTAGTCTGTCAAGGTGCTTATGATCGAACCCAGTTTTCCTTTTATGCACATTACTAGCTACATATTTATGTTCAAAAAGTTAATATGGAAATTGGAAACCAATATGATGCTTATGAGCTCCCGATATCTAAGCCAAAATATACCAATTCACATAGTATAATTAAAATTACTATTAACTTAAAAACAATCCTCAGTTCGTACTAATTTTTCCATTAATACCTTTTTAAAATATTTATGTTTAAGAAAATCTACTATAATTAAATTAAGAGGAAGAAGAATTCATAGTACTTGTCTAATGGTAAGGCTTTCTTTGTTATTTTTTGAATAGAGTTGGAAGTTTCCTTAACAATTGTAGCCAGGATAATAGCCAGGGTGGGGATGGCTGTATACATATTGCATCGGATTATAAGGGTGTGGTAGCGGCATGTTTGGATAATGAACTGAAGTATAACCTTGGTTGTTATTTTTTGATTTGCGACTACATTCATCCGTTGGTCCAATAATAATGGTTTCGTTTTTTATCGGTGCAACGGCCTCTTTCCATGCTTCTGGATCTAAGCAATACGTATGAGCTATAACGTCTACAGGAGTTTTTGTCAAGATATCTGACCCTAAGATATATTCAGGATATGGCGCGTCAAAAATGGCTAGTAAATGTGTGTTGTTCTCTGACGCTTCTTCCCAATGCCACCATCCCTGAGGTATATTTGCAACTTGGCCTGGTGTGATTGGTATATTTTTAACTTCGTTATTGAAAGGGTTCATAAAGGAAACGACAGCTGAACCACTAATACAATACACCAATTCTGCTGCGTTTTGATGATAATGTGGCTCAACAACATGACCCTTGCTTAAATAGATATCAAGTATCGATACATTACTTAATGTATTTAATACATCTCTTCCTAACCGGTTAATATAATTCTCGGAATTCCTTGTAAATAATCGATTCGTATTTAAATCCGAGAAATATTCCACATCAGGCTTCGTGTAATCCATGTAAGAAGTTACCATAAGCTTTTCTCAACTCCATATATTTAAAGTTATTCACATCATATCTTATGAAAAGGTATGGAAAGTGTGACAAATGCCTATATTGCTTACAACTAAAATTATGAGAAGCTTGCGAGAAAGAATACAAATGACATAGCGTTATGATGAATTAACGAAAGTATGGAACGTGATAGGGTGGCTATAGAAGTAATTCAAGCTAACAGGTAGGAATAAGTTTGATATAGTAGCCTAGCCATCGGTGTTCGTTTAGAAGGTAAATGACCATGTCTATAGGGTGATTGTTAATAATTTTTCTTTTGACATAAACAAAGGACGTACACGAATGCACGTCCCACTACTAACCGCCAATAATATGGTATCCAGAATCAACATGAAGAACTTCTCCGGTAATACCTCGGGAAAGTTCACTCATAAAGAATAGTGTAGCATCTCCAACTTGATCCTGATCCACATTTTTTCGAAGAGGAGCTTTTTCTTCGATCATCCCTAATTTTTCGTTGAAACCAGACACTCCTTTGGCTGATAGTGTACGAATTGGTCCGGCAGATACTGCATTAACTCGAACACCATATTTACCCATATCTTCAGCTAAATATCGCACGCTTGCTTCTAGAGAGGCCTTGGCAACACCCATAACATTATAGTTTGGAATAACCCTTTCTGCACCAAGATAAGTTTGTGTAACAATACTTCCACCCTCTGTCATTAGGTCCTTTGCGGCTTTTGTTACAGCTACTAAGGAATAAGCACTAATTTCCTGAGCTAGTAAAAAGCCATCTCGTGATGTGTCTGCATACTCACCTTGTAATTCCTCTCTGTTAGCAAAGGCTACTGAATGAACGATTCCATGAATGGTTCCAATCTTTTCTTTTATGGTAGAAAAAGCTTCAGTAATACTCTCGTCATTAGCTACATCACAGGATACAATCAACTTAGCTGTAATATCATGCTTATCAAGAAGCTTTGTCAATTTCTTGTAAGAACGATCTTGTCTATATGTAAATATTAGATTTGCTCCTGCTTTATGTAAGGATGATGTTATTCCCCATGCGATGCTTCGTTCACTTGCAACACCCATGATAACAATGTTTTTTCCTTCTAATAAATTCGTCATCAAAGTACCTCCATAATAATTCTTTTGTACATTATAACCTATCCCATAAATTGAAAGAAAGTCTTATCTATTGTATCATAGGACACTTCGTAATAAATTGCATCAAACCTTTGATCTTGTAGGGGTTGAAACGAAAAAATAAAAAAAATTAAATTCCCCCTTTACAAACCATTCATATCTGGGTATAATAAAATTCGTTGGTTTACGACAGAGTTTAACAAAATTCGTTGTAACATATGCCAAATAAATGTTTGGCCCGTTGGTCAAGTGGTTAAGACACCGCCCTTTCACGGCGGTAACACGGGTTCGAATCCCGTACGGGTCACCAATATTATTTTAATATACGAGTGGTTTTGGAGGATTAGCTCAGCTGGGAGAGCACTTGCCTTACAAGCAAGGGGTCGCAGGTTCGAGCCCTGCATCCTCCACCATAAAGCCGGCCTAGCTCAACTGGTAGAGCAACTGACTTGTAATCAGTAGGTTGGGGGTTCAAGTCCTCTGGCCGGCACCATTTTTTACAAACCATGAATAAATTATAATATATAGTTAACAATATGGAGGGGTAGCGAAGTGGCTAAACGCGGCGGACTGTAAATCCGCTCCCTCAGGGTTCGGCAGTTCGAATCTGCCCCCCTCCACCATTTTTATTGTTGGGCTATAGCCAAGCGGTAAGGCATCGGGTTTTGATCCCGTGTACCCCAGGTTCGAATCCTGGTAGCCCAGCCATTTTTTTATTTATGGGTCTTTTTTTGGGAAGAGCCCTATTTTTTTGATGAATGAATTTTTCAACACGAGCCATTAGCTGGCCGCAAGCATCAGCGAATTAACTACTAGATGCAGGCCTGCGAGGAGTGTGGCATCAGCGAGTTGTCATTCAACACGACGAGCACCATTTTTTGTCAAGCTAAAGCTTAACGTATAAATTATTATTTTCAACACGAGCCATTAGCTCAGTCGGTAGAGCATCTGACTTTTAATCAGAGGGTCGGAGGTTCGAATCCTCCATGGCTCATTTATATTAATAGTATAGAAACGTCATATAAAAGGTGGGATAAACAAGGTCGTTATGGAATGTAGCAGCCTTGTTTATTTGCATTTTAGAGTGATTTTTTACATAATAGTAACAGTTATTTTTTTATACATAGCATGGTATTATGATATCATGTTTTCTTGAGTGAATGTCCTTAAAGGGAGACAACATTTTCTAATGAAAAATGGTACAATCGTGATATAATTTTACTATAGATAATGCCTGATAATAATTTATTCCGTACGAATTTCTATATACAACAATTAAAAGGATGATAGGCAATGGAGACCTCCAGAATTCCTGGTTTTTATAAGAAGTCGGTGGAAGAACGCAGAGATTTGCTGAGAGACATGCATGGGTTGACAGATCAAGATATAAATACCTTAGCTGAGAAGGAAGCGTTATCCCCTGATACAGCTGATAAGATGATTGAAAACGTAATTGGTACTTTTCCCCTTCCGTTAGGATTAGGATTGAATTTCTTAATTAATGGGAAAGAATATGTAGTACCAATGGCGATTGAAGAACCTTCTGTTGTTGCTTCTGCTAGCCATATTGGGAAAGTAGTGAGAGAAGCAGGAGGTTTTACAACTGAAGCAACAGATAGAGTCATGATCGGACAAATTCAGGTTGTTGGATGCCCAGATTTGCAACAAGCTAAAGATAAATTGGTAGCAAAGAAAGATGTACTAATTGAAAATGCTAATGCTGCTTACCCAAGTATTGTGGCAAGAGGCGGTGGTGCAGAAGACCTTGAAGTACGCATACTAAATGAAGAATCCAACTCAGCTTATCAGCAAATGCTTATATTGCATTTATATATTAATACATGTGATGCAATGGGAGCGAATATTATAAATACCATGGTTGAATCGTTAGCTCCGATGGTTGAAGAATTAACACAGGGCAAAGTTTATTTGCGTATTTTGTCTAATTTTGCGGATAAATGCTTAGCACGCGCAAAGTGTGTTATTCCTCCTGAGCTTTTAAGAACTGGTGATTTTTCTGGTGAGGTAGTAAGAGATGGTATAGTAAGCGCTTATGAGTTTGCTGCTTCTGATCCCTACCGAGCAGTAACGCATAATAAAGGAATTATGAACGGTATCGATCCAATTGTAATTGCAACCGGAAATGATTGGCGGGCTGTCGAAGCTGGTGCTCATGCTTATGCGTCTCGGAATGGCCAATATGGTTCAATGACAACGTGGTCGGTTGATAAGTCTGGAAACCTTGTCGGTGACTTAGAATTGCCAATGTCAGTAGGAACGGTAGGAGGATCTATTCGTGTTCATCCTATTGCAAAAATTGCCCATAATATCTTAAATGTTGAATCTGCCCAAGAACTAGCACAGGTAATAGTAGCCGTTGGTTTGGCACAGAATCTAGGTGCGCTAAAAGCATTAGTTACAGATGGTATACAAAAAGGCCATATGGCTTTACATTCTCGTTCTGTTGCTATTGCAGCAGGAGCTACTGGGGAGTTGATCGATATCGTATCTGAGAAATTAGTAGAAATGAAGGAAATCCGTGTCGGAAAAGCTAAAGAATTGGTGGAAGAATATACAAAATGAGTGCAGAAAAGGCAACAACAACAGAAAAAACAGCTATTGGAATAGCTCATAGTAAACTAATTTTAATCGGAGAGCATGCAGTTGTACACGGACAACCTGCCATTGCTATTCCGTTTCCATTAGTAGGTGTAGAGTCCGTTGTGGAACAAGTACCAGGTACAGTGAAAATTGATACTACTTTCTACCATGGTCCACTTACGTTGGCACCAGAATCATTACATGGTATTGTGCAATGTATTCAAGGAACCTTAGAGTATTTAAATATGCCTTGTCAGGACTTGTTAATTCGCATTAAATCCTCTATTCCACCTGGAAAAGGACTTGGGTCAAGTGCTTCAGTGGCTATTTCGGTAGTCCGTTCATTATTTGCTTATTTTAATGAGGACTATACGGATGAGGATTTATTACGATTGGCTAATATAGCAGAAACCTTTGCACACGGTGCTCCAAGTGGTATTGACACGTTGACAATTACATCCCAATCCCCTGTTTGGTATGAAAAAGAGCATCCTATTGACTTTATAGAACTAAGTGATGATTTTCATTTTGTAGTCGCGGATTCCGGACGGATCGGCGATACTCGTTTGGCTGTTGAATCCGTTGCTCATCTAGTAAAGATGGCTCCAAAGAAAATTCATCGTAAATTGGAGCGCATTGGTAAATTAACACATCATGCAAAGCAAGCGTTGGAAAAAAAGGGTAAACATATTTTGGGACATATGTTAAATGAAGCTCAAAAAGAACTAGAGGCGTTAGGAGTAAGTGATGCTGGCTTAAACCGCTTAATTAATTTTGCCCGAAAAGAAGGAGCATTAGGTGCGAAACTAACAGGTGGCGGTAATGGAGGTTGCATTATTGCTCTTGCCCAAAATGAGGTACACTCCAGACAGCTCGCTGATAAATTAAGAAAATTTGGCGCTCATGCTGTTTGGCCATTTGTTCTAAAAGGAAATAAGGACAAATAATAGCATAGAAGGAGACTCATGCATGAAAGCAACTGCTAAGGCACATACAAATATTGCCTTAATTAAATACTGGGGAAAGCGAAATGAATCCATTATATTACCAACAAATAATAGCCTATCACTTACCTTAGACGGCTTTTATACAACAACAACCGTAGCGTTTGATGATTCTCTTTCTGAAGATCGATTTAAATTAGATAACCAACTGATAGCAGGTGATCAGTATAATCGTGTTACAGCATTTCTTGAACTGATAAGAAAAATGGCAGGGAAGCACATTTATGCAGATGTTGAATCGGTAAACGATGTTCCGACTGCGGCAGGCTTTGCTTCATCAGCATCTGGTTTTGCTGCATTGGCTGCTGCTGGTACGAAAGCAATTGGATTGAATTTAACCAATCAAGAGCTTTCTCAATTAACACGTCAGGGCTCTGGATCTGCTTGTCGTTCTATATATGGAGGCTTTGCGGAATGGGAAATGGGAACGAAAGAAGACGGTTCAGATTCATATGCTGTACCGATCGCACCAGCTGACCATTGGGATATCCGAGTCGCCGCGGTAGTGTTATCATCTACCAAGAAAAAGGTGTCAAGTCGTACAGGTATGAAGCGGACGGTAGAGACGTCGCCATTTTTCCAAGGGTGGATTGATAGTATCCCAAATGGTTTAACACAGATTAAACATGGCATTCAAGATCGTGATTTTCAAAAAGTCGGGGAAATTGCTGAAGCGAATTGCTTGAAAATGCATGCAACAACTTTAGGTGCTAATCCGCCATTTACTTACTGGCATGATACCACACTAGCCGTCATGCAAACAATTCAAGAAATGCGTGCTCAAGGTATTCCAGCTTATTTTACAATTGATGCAGGACCAAATGTTAAAGTTCTCTATTTACCTGAGCATGAAAAAAATGTCGAACAGACACTTATAAATTTACCTGGTGTATCAGATATACGATTAAGTAAACCGGGTCAAGGAGTAACCTATTTGTAGGGGTTGAACGATTTGTCACAAACATCAATGACTATAAAAGTACCAGGAAAATTAATGATGGCTGGAGAGTTTGCCGTATTACAACCAAATAACCATTTGGTTGTAATGGCTGTTGATCGTTATGTATTTACGACAATCCAGCTAAAGGATACTAACAAGATTAGTTTAATGGATTTTCAATTAACGAATCTATCATGGAAATATAGCGATGGGAAAGCTGTCATTGCCTCTGATGATCCGCGAACCCGTTTTGTAGAAGAAGCTATGACAATTGCCATCACTTATTTGAATGAAAAACAAATTTCACCAGCACCTTTTCAACTAACTATCAATAGTGAGCTAGATGATGAATCTGGTGTGAAATATGGGCTAGGCTCTAGTGCTGCTGTAGTAACCTCAGTTATTGCTGCTATTTTAAAACAATTCCTCCCATTTGACCCTACTGCTGAACTAATATTCAAACTTGCATCGATCTCACATGTTATTACACAAGGAAATGGATCGGGTGCTGATGTAGCGGCATCTTCATATGGAGGTTTTCTTGAATATTCCTCTTTTCAAGCAGAATGGTTAAGAAAAGCTCATAAAGATGCTAAATCTCTAACTGAACTTTTGCAATGTGACTGGATATATTTTTCGTTAGAGCCGGTTCAATTGCCGAAAAATGTCTATATGTGTATTGGTTGGACAGGTAGCCCTGCATCCACACCGAAACTTGTCGATAAGATTTTACAATTGAAATCGGATAATTTGACACAATTTAACCATTTTCTCTCGGAAAGTGAAAAGGCGGTTTCGAAGATTTTAACCGGAATGAAGCAGAATAATGTAGAATCCCTGTTCGATGGTGTTAAGCAAAATCGACACGCGTTGGCAACGGTTGGACAACATGCAAAAATAGCTATTGAAACACCTCTTCTTTCTAAACTATGTGACTTGGCAGAAGCTTGTGGAGGTGCTGGTAAACCTTCCGGCGCAGGGGGGGGCGATTGTGGAATTGCTTTTATGCCCTCACAAGAACAAGCGCAGCAACTAATGGAGATGTGGGAAAAAGCAGGAATAAAACCACTGTCACTAAACCCAAGTCCATTTGGTGCAAAAATAGCTGAATCATGATGAATATATGGATGTTACCATAAGGTAGTATCTTTAGCTTAAAATGCAAGCAGTCTCTGGCTTATTTGCCGGGGATGCGGATATACAGAACAAAGTGAGACTCCCCTTTATCTGAAGGAGAGTTTTTTTATAGTTTAGAAAATTACATGTTGATAAATATGGGCGCTTTGAGTCGCGCCCAGAAACGAGGCGACTTCACGAATTCCTACGATAAGTCATCATCGGCTAGCAAGCACACCATGATTCCTTTAACTCCGTTGACTTGCTCCAGTCGCTACGTT
>NZ_BAAACY010000037.1:0-28044 GCF_039521925.1 Virgibacillus salarius
ATTCCATAATAGCTACTAGAGAAAGCGTAAATCTGAGCATTTAGTGATAAGGACTGAGCGAATTTTGCTCCGTTTTTCTTATAATAGAAAAGGGATTTCACGCCAAGCTATTGTTCAGTTGGTATACGTTAGTTATCCAACGTGCTATTTTCAGCTGTTTCTTTCCCTCTAGACTACCAGTCGTTTTGAAGCAACTAATTGCTTCAGATGATAAGTGAAATCAAAATAATAGCTAAAGATGAGAAGCTCGCATATGGAGAAATCTCAAGTAAACAAGTGACTATATAGAGGCTTCGTTATGAGAGGAGTACGGTGATATTGGATGTCTGTATCGGTGGTAATATCTCCGAAGTCATGCTTTTATTTTGAACATCATTCCTATTTTCGTTATGATAAAGTGTACTACTAAATTTTCACACACGGATGGAATCATTTGATTTATATATACAAAAGGAGCGTTTAATGTGGAAACAATAATGGAAGCTGTTCATTTAATGGAAGCAAAGCAGAGTGAAAAAGCGATCGAGCTTTTAGAGAATTATCTGCCCATGGCTGATGAGGAAGAGAAATATACGATTGCTGAATTGTACATCCAATGGGGATATCTTCAAGAAGCAAGTGTATTACTACAAGCATTAATACAACAGTTTCCTGCAGAAGGAGAACTAAAGGTAACCTTGGCTGATATTTATATCGAATTGGAAGATGATGAAGCAGCCATACAATTATTAAACGAAATTCAAGAAGATGATCCGGCTTATGTACAGACGTTGATTCAGCTAGCTGATTTATATCAAGCACAGGGTTTATTTGAAGTAGCTGAGCAAAAATTACTGATGGCAAAGAATCGCGATCCTAATGAACCTATTCTGGACTTTGCTTTAGCAGAATTATATTTCTCTACAGGAGATTATCGAAAGGCAACAAATTATTACGAAAAAATTCTTCCTAAAGCAAAGGAAATTGCTAATGTTTCTATCAATGATCGAATTGCAGAGGCTTATGCCGCTTCTGGAGAATATGAACTAGCATTGACCTATTATCAAGATGAAGATAGCGAAAATCCGGATTCTTTATTTAAATATGGATTCACTGCTTATCAAGCGGGAAGAAGCGATATTGCAAGAAAAGCTTGGGAACATGTTATTGAGATTGATACGTATTATCATACTGCATATTATCAATTGGCTAAAGTGTATGAAGAGGAGGGGTTAGTGGAAAAAGCTTATGAAACAGCCCTAAAAGGCATTAAAGTGGACACCTTTAATAAAGAACTCTATTTTATGGCCGGCATGCTTGCCCATAAGCTTGAGAATGATGTGGAGAGTGAAACGCATATTAGGGAAGCCATTGCTATAGATCCTGACTTTAAAGAAGCCATCTTATTTTTGATTGAATTATTAAAAAATAAAGCAGATTTTAAAGGAATTATTGACTTAATTATCGAAATTAAACATACAGGAGCAGATGACCCTCAGTATGAATGGGAGCTTGCCCGTGCATATAATGAAACGGAATCATATGATAATGCATTAAAACACTATAATGCTGCATATACTAACCTTAAAGATGATACTGACTTTCTTAAGGAATATGGTTACTTCTTAACAGAGGAGGGGAGGATGAAAGAGGCAATACCTGTGTTTGAGGCATATCTAACAACGCATCCAATAGATGATGATATTAGTGAGTTCCTTGCTCGGTTGAAGCAATCAGATAGTGAAAAAGAGTTATAGAATGATCTTAGATGAATCGTGAAGGGGGCAAAGTCACTCATGCAAACACCAGTTTCCGTAGAAGATAAAAAGAGTTTTATCCAGTGGTTTTTAAATCATTATCAGTTAAAAAAACGTGAGAGCGTGTGGATACTAAATTATCTAGTGAACCATGATGAGTTACTTACCAACGTCCATTTTGTTAGGGAAGCTAAATTTTGCCCTAGAGGAATTATCATAACAAGTCATTGTTCAGAGGAGACAGCCTTTCGTTTCTACAAAAATCAATTGGTTACAAGTGATGCAGAGAAATCCTTTCATGATATTCGCTTGAATAAGCACGAACCATTGTATTTACAACTAAATTTTAAGAAATCATATCAAAATGCGTTATACATTGCTGTATTAGAAGAGAATCCGTTTATTCCAGATGAATATTTCATTACTCAAAAAGACCAAGAGCTTGCGAAGCAATTATTAGATCAATCGATTTTTGATTTTAAGAAAAAGCAATTGCATAAAAAAATTGATCTTGCGTTGGACGAAATGAATCAGGAAGCTTTTATTAAATTATCGAATGAATTAAAATCGCTTGAAGCAAGTAACCCTCATCAACCTAAATTGCTAAAGCAATAGGTTGATTTTTTTTGTGTTAATAAGATAATATTTACACATAGTGTAATATTTTTGGCAATGCTGTTAAACAATATAGAAAGGCTGATAACTATATGAAATGGAATAAAGCGGATTTAGCTCAATATCTGGAAGCAAAAGAATACATTGATACCATTCTGATACCATTAATTCCATATCAAATGTCTACGGAATCAGAGCTTGAAAAAAATGCATTTCAAAATGAACTAACTACAGTATTAGCTAATGACCTAGAAAAAGAACTTACAGGTAGAGTCATGCTAACTCCTTCTTACTACTATGTTAAGCATGCAACAAAAGAAGAGGAAATAGAAAGATTGCATGGTTGGATAACGGAGATTCAAAAGCAGCCGTTCTCCCATGTATTCTTTCTGACATTAGATGCTTCCTGGAAGAAACACGAACAAGTACTGAAAGGAACCTTACTGTGGCTACCTGGAATGAAATCTGGTGATCTACATTCAGCTGAGATGCATCGATTTGTTCGTGATCAGGTGGATCAAATTAGTGAATTAATCCGGTCTTATTGGTAATGAATAATTAAAAAACTTTTTGTTAACAAATATGAATATTTATTGACCGGACAAACAGTTTGCGCTATCATGGTTAATGTCCTAGTAATCTGATTAAACTATTATTGTCCGTGATCATTGTAAAAGAGGGGGGAAAATCATGAGTGAAAAGAAGCAGCAAGTATCCCGTAGACAGTTTTTAAATTATACGCTTACAGGTGTTGGCGGTTTCATGGCAGCTGGAATGCTTGCACCAATGTTGCGAATGGCAGTTGATCCAGTGTTACAAGAATCTGGTCATGGTGACTTGACGAATGTCAGTCTAGCTGTTGAGGATATTACTACAGAGCCTCAGCGTATTGATTGGAAAGTGAACCAAGTGGATGGCTGGTATGAATCTGAAGTAAACCGATCAGCTTGGGTATTCAAGAATGACAAAGATGAAATTCAAGCCTTTTCCCCAATTTGTAAACACCTAGGTTGTGTTGTATCTTGGGAAGGAAATGACCAATACCCTGATCAGTTCTACTGCCCATGTCATGATGGACGCTATTATAAAGATGGGACAAATGTGCCTGGCACACCACCTTTAAAACCATTGGATGTTTATGAATCAGAAGTTCGAGAAGGTATGTTATTCTTAGGCGACGCAGTACCAAGAGAGGGGGCGTAATCATTTATGCTACAAAAAATTTATGATTGGATAGACGATCGCATAGACATTACGCCAATCTGGCGCGATATTGCAGACCACGAAGTACCTGAACATGTTAACCCAGCACATCATTTTTCTGCATTTGTATATTGTTTTGGAGGGTTAACATTTTTTGTAGTAGTTATTCAGATTCTATCTGGAATGTTTCTAACGATGTATTATGTTCCAGACATTGAAAATGCTTGGAAGTCTGTTTACTATTTACAAACAGAGGTTGCACATGCACAAATTGTTCGTGGAATGCATCACTGGGGCGCTAGTGTTGTTATCGTAATGCTGTTATTACATACGTTGCGAGTGTTTTTCCAAGGAGCTTATAAAAAACCACGTGAACTTAACTGGATCGTTGGAGTTCTCATTTTCTTTATTATGCTTGGACTTGGATTCACTGGATATCTACTACCATGGGATAATAAAGCATATTTTGCAACACAGGTTGGCTTGGAAATTGCCGAACAAGTACCGTTTATTGGTGAGCAATTGAAAACGCTATTAGCTGGTGACGCAAATATCGTTGGTGCACAAACACTAACACGTTTCTTTGCGATTCATGTGTTCTTCCTGCCAGCAGCTTTATTTGGACTATTGGCAGTACACTTTATATTAATACGTAGACAAGGTATTTCAGGACCGCTATAAAAAGGAGGGGAAAGCATTGCATAAGGGTAAAGGTATGAAGTTTGTCGGAGATTCTCGTATCTCTGCTGAAAGAAAACCGAATGTACCAAAAGATTATTCCGAATATCCCGGTAGAACAGAAGCTTTCTGGCCCAACTTTTTATTAAAAGAGTGGTTGGTAGGTGCTGTGTTTTTAGTTGGGTTCTTGTGCTTGACCTTAGCTCATCCATCTCCTTTAGAGGGAATGGCCGATCCAACAAATGCATCCTATATTCCATTGCCGGACTGGTACTTCTTGTTCTTATATGAATTACTCAAATATCAATTCGCTAGTGGAGACTTTATTATTATGGGGATATTGGTCTTACCAGGTATCGCTTTTGGAGCGCTATTACTTGCTCCATTCCTTGATAATGGACCAGGAAGAAGACCTCATCAGCGTCCGGTAGCAGTTGGTATGATGCTATTGGCTCTTGCTTCTGTTATTTGGTTAACGTACGAATCTGCATCTCATGTTGATTGGGAATCACGTGCTGAGGCAAATAAACCAATACCTCCAGGGCAAGAGGTTGCAATAGACACAGAAGATCCAGGATATGCAATTTATGAGAATAGCTGTATGTCCTGTCATGGTGAAGACCTACAGGGTGGTGCAGCTGCTCCAGCATTAATTGGTACAGAACATTCTGCTGAAGAGATTGCTACCATTGCTAAAGATGGTACTGGATCAATGCCTCCTGGTCAATTTGCTGGTACAGATGAAGAATTGCAACAACTTGTTGACTTTATAGTATCGGTAAATGAGCAATCGCAGGAATAAGAATTAATAAAAACACCTTTGCCAATCAGATTGGTGGGGGTGTTTTTTATCATTCTACTCAAATATTCGTGAGTAATGTATTGAATCTCTAGGAAAAGAGGAACGATTTCTTGATAAAATGCATATTATTGGACAAACGCTTTTTAATGCTTTTATTTTTTATCAATTTAGCAGGTACCATTTATGGTTACAAATGGTATGAAAGTCAGTTATCCGTAACCCCTGACATATTTTTAATATTTGTTCCTGACAGTCCCACAGCTAGCTTATTCTTTACGATCTTTCTTTTATTTTTTATGTTCAACAGGCATGTACCGTATGTAGAGGCACTGGGTATCATTACGTTATTTAAGTATGGTATATGGGCGGTAGTAATGAATTTACTTACACTAGCTGTTGATGGTTCGCTAAATTGGCAAGGATATATGCTTATTGCTTCGCATGGTGCAATGGCAATCCAAGGGTTATTATATGCCCCCTATTATCAAATAAAGCTTCGTCATATTGCCGTAGCAGCAGTGTGGACATTACATAATGACATTATTGATTATGTATTTGAAATGATGCCGGTATACGGATCGCTCACCGAATATATGAACGAAATTGGTTATTTTACATTTTGGTTGAGTATTGTATCCATTTTCATTGCTTATTATCTGACGATACGTAAAAAAGAACACGATAATTAACGGCCCACCAACTGCAAAAATATCACTGTTATATAATATTATCCCGTATCATACATTAGTGTTAGAAGCTAAATATGGGGTGATCGCTATGATAAAAAACAAACTGGGTTCGGTTATTACATGCATATTAGTGATCATAGGGATGATTGGTTATTTTCATATACAGCCTATCATGATTGAAGCAAGCGTGCTCGTGCAAGCAAAGGAACCACCAAAGCAAAACGGGGACCTTCTTCCGCTGATTTGGACAGTTATAATTGTTGGTGGATGTATTGGGATTACATTAACCTACGTTAGTTGGAGAAAATATAAAGGTGAATCGAGGAAAAAAGCTAAAAAAGATAAAATAGTTGACTAACTACCTATTTTTGACTAAAATTGACCTTAACAAGGAGGAATGCAAACATGTTAGGTGGCTTTGGCGGTTACCTCATTTATCTAGCTTTACTATTGATAATCCCAATTTGGGCACAATCAAAGGTTAAGAATACCTATAAAAAATATTCTAAAAAAGCAACATCATCGTATATGACTGGTGCACAAGTTGCTCGTAAAATTTTGGACGAAAATGGATTATATCATGTAACAATCGAAGAAACTAAAGGTACATTGTCGGATCATTATGATCCGAGAAAAAAGGTTGTTCGACTTTCTACTGGAAACTATCACAGTCAATCCATGGCTGCTTCCGCTGTGGCAGCACATGAGGTTGGACATGCTATTCAAGATGCAGAAGACTATGCCTTCCTAAGATTTAGAAGCGCATTGGTACCTGTAGCAAGTTTTGGATCAAATATATCCTTCTTTCTTATTCTTGCAGGTATACTCCTTAACATGGGAGGATTATTCCTATTTGGTATCATTTTCATGTCAGCAGCAGTGCTATTTCAGCTCGTAACGTTGCCTGTTGAATTTGATGCATCGAATCGTGCGATGGCTCAGCTTGTATCTTCGGGTGTAATTCGAAATAACGAAGAACGTGAAACAAAGAAAGTGCTAAATGCAGCGGCATTAACTTATGTTGCAGCGGCACTAGTAGCAGTTGCTGAATTAGTGCGGTTTATCTTGATGTATGTTGCATCAAATAATGATTAGTAAGAATGAAGAAGGGGTTATTTTAACAGCCCATTAAATAAAAGAAACACTGACCATAGTGTATGAACATCACGGTCCGTGTTTCTTTTTGATTGTTTAGGAAATTATAAAGTTAACCGATGCGGATCAAGATGGGCGTATTGAGCCGCTTCCAGCTTCAGCGCCCAGAACCCTCCTTTATGTTGAGTAAGGTATGAAGAGGTAGACAATTATCTCGAATTAAGTTCTAATTCGATTGTTGTACCCTCTTAAAGAAATGGTTTTGCTTTTATTCCTGTATAGGATTTTTGTTTTCGTCTAATGTAAAGCCTTCCCCGAGTACATCGTGGACGGTGCTAACAGCAACAAATGCATGTGGATCAACGCTATTAATGATATTTTTTAAGCGTACAATTTCGTTTCTTGCTACGACACAGTATAATACGTCACGTTTGTCACCTGAGAAGCTCCCTCTCCCCTCTAATACAGTAACACCTCGATCCATATCTTTCAGTATTTTGGCAGCAATATCATTACTTTGACTGGAGATGATGGTAGCCCCTTTTGCTGAATATGCCCCTTCCTGTAGGAAGTCAATGACTCTGGCACCGATATACACAGCTAACAATGTATACATCCCTTGCTTTAAGTCTAATATTGCAAATACAGAAGTCATGATGACGATAAAATCAAAGAGAAACATGGTTCTCCCCATGCTCCATCCAACATATTTATTAACGAGCCTTGCAATAATATCGACACCACCAGTGGTACCGCCAAACCGGAAAATAATTCCTAAACCTACCCCGATAAATACCCCTGCAAAGAGCGCGACTAGAGTCATGTCTGATTCAAGATGCAAATCAAATGGATTGATTTGGAATATACTTAGAAACAGTGATACCGCTCCAGTCCCAATTATGCTATATATAAATGAATTTCGTCCTAAAAACTTCCAGCCGATTAAAAATAGTGGAATGTTTAAAATTATATTTGTAATCGCTGGATCCCATTTCCAAAGGAAATATAGCAATAGCGTAATTCCAGTAAATCCGCCTTCACCTAGATTGTGCTGCATATTAAAGTGAACAATACCAAAAGAAAATATGGCAGATCCTAATAAAATAAATAGTATATTTTTTACTTTTAATCCAAATATCAAACGAAAACCTCCTACTTTCTAACGATGTCCATTCCTATTAACAGTATAGACAAACTATCTATAAAGAACAATTCTATTTTTTTAGGAAGTTTAAAAAAGTTCCATAATGGAAGGGTTATGAATTAAATATTTGTCAAAACAACGTGGATTAGCTACGATAATAGTAGCAAATATGAATATAGGGGGAGATTTCCATTACTATAACCAATTACTCTACAAAAGAGATACAAGAACGAGTTGATAACTATATCAGCCAATTTAAAGAAGATTATTTCTCTCCATTAAGTTTAATGGCTAGATTGACGGAAGAAGTTGGAGAACTAGCAAGAGAAGTAAATCATTATTATGGCGAAAAGCCTAAAAAGCCTTCCGAACAGGAAAGGACAGTAGAGGAAGAATTAGGTGATATTATTTTTGTGCTTTCTTGTTTCGCTAACTCATTGGATATAGACTTATCGGAAGCATTTCATTCATCGATAACTAAAATTGAATCACGCGATAAACATAGATGGACCAGAAAAGACTAGTTATACATAAAAGGAGAATGTCACATGGCAATTAACGTTGTAATAGCAGGCCCAAGAGGAAAAATGGGTTCAGAAGCAGTCAAAATGGTAGAAAAGGAAACTGAATTTCGTCTCGTAGCATGTATTGATCGTAAACATGGAGGAAAAACGTTACAAGAGGTAGTTCCTCATTTTTCCATCGACGTTCCGATATATGAGGATGCTGAGACTTGCTTTAATGAGAATAATGAGGTAGATGTACTGGTTGATTTGACTGTTCCTGAAGCAGGTTACCAGCACACAAAAATTGCTCTAGCACACCATGTACGTCCTGTAGTCGGGACGACCGGTTTCTCCGAATTACAAATAGAGGAGCTAAGCTCCATTTCAAATTCTCAAAATGTCGGCTGTTTGATTGCGCCAAACTTTGCAATCGGAGCTGTCTTAATGATGAAGTTTGCAAAAATGGCTGCTACATATTTTCCTGACGTGGACATTATTGAGAAGCATCATGATAACAAACTAGATGCTCCTTCTGGAACAGCCATTAAGACAGCTGAATTAATCCGAGAAACAAGAACAGCTAAAAAGCAAGGGCATCCAAACGAAAAAGAAACATTGCCTGGTGCAAGAGGCGCTGATATAGATGGGATTAAGATCCATAGTGTACGTTTACCTGGTCTGGTTGCACATCAAGAAGTAATATTCGGAAGCGATGGGCAAACACTTACCATAAAACATGACTCTATGGATCGTGCTTCCTTTATGGAAGGAGTTAAACTTGGAATTAACAAGGTAATGGAAGAGCGACGGCTTATATATGGTTTGGAAAATATATTATAGGGTGGGAATTGTATGAAAATGAACATTGCATTAATTGCTCATGATAAAAAGAAGAAAGATATCATTAATTTTAGTATTGCCTATCAACATACGTTAAAGAAGCATAACTTATATGCAACTGGTACAACAGGAAAGATGGTAGCTGAGGCAACGGGTCTTGATGTGAATTTATTTCAATCAGGACCACTAGGTGGAGATCAACAAATTGGAGCAATGATAGCAAATGATAAAATGGATATGATCATCTTTCTTAGAGATCCATTAACAGCTCAGCCACATGAGCCTGATGTTAGTGCCTTGATGCGATTATGCGATGTTTATTACATCCCACTGGCTACTAACATTGCAGCAGCAGAAATCTTTGTCAGGGGCCTTGACAATGGCGATTTCCAATGGAGGGAGATCGTAAAAGAAAAGAAGGAAAAGGATAATCGCAAATGAGGAAAATAGGCATTACTTGTTATCCTAGTGTTGGCGGATCAGGTATAATCGCTACTGAATTAGGTATGCTCTTAGCAGAAAGAGGGAATGAAGTACATTTTATTACATCAAGCTTGCCATTTCGATTAAATCGAATTAATCCTCGAATATATTTTCATGAGGTAGAATTAAATCATTATCCAGTTTTTCAATACCCACCATATGATTTAGCGCTGGCAGCAAAAATGGCAGAGGTTATTAACAGAGAGAAGCTTGATATCTTACATGTTCATTATGCAATGCCCCACGCCATAAGTGCGCTTTTAGCGAAGGATATCGCAGAACATGATGTGAAGATTGTAACAACACTACACGGAACTGATATAACTGTATTAGCAATCGATGATATATTTAAAAACATGATTAAGCATGGAATTGAAAAGTCAGATGCCGTAACCGCGGTTTCACATTATTTAGCTGATCATACTGCAGATTTATTACATGTTAATAAAGAAATAGAAGTAATCTATAATTTTGTAAATGAAAAGCAGTATTATCGTAAAGAGATGCCAATCATCAAGGAGCAGTATGGGATAGCCCCAGAAGAAAAAGTGGTTGTGCATATTTCTAATTTTCGTAAAGTAAAACGGCTTCCAGATGTCATACAAACGTTTCAGCTAATCCAAGAAAATATACCAAGCAAACTTCTACTTATTGGTGATGGACCAGAGTATGGTACTGCTTCAGCCTTAGTTGAAGAGCTAGGTTTAGATGAAAAAGTATTATTTTTAGGGAAACAAAAGAACATTAATGAATTATTATCGATTTGCGATTTAAAGCTGCTGCTTTCTGAAAAGGAAAGCTTTGGACTAGTATTACTAGAGGCGATGGCTTGCGGAGTTCCTTGTATCGGGACGAATATCGGTGGAATACCAGAAGTAATACAGCATGGAGAAACTGGCTATATTACTGAGCTTGGTGATACAAAACAAGCAGCAACTTATGCGATAAAGATATTATCCAATCAAGAACAACATCAACGGTTCGCTGCGAATGCACTTGAAATGGTTCATACGCAATTTCATTCTAAAGAAATCGTTGAACATTATGAACGATTATATGATAAAGTATTAGATACTCCGTAGAAATGGTGATCGATATGTATAATGAATCTTTCCAAAAAGCAATAAAAGTAATTGAACGAATTGAGGGCTATCATCATCAGGCTTTTTTTGTTGGTGGATGTGTCAGGGACTATTTATTAAATCGACCAGTAGGAGATATAGATATTGCAACATCAGCAACACCCGAGTTTTTACAAGAGATCTTTCATAACGTTATACCAGTAGGTATTGAGCATGGAACTGTTATTGTCCGCTTTGAAAAAGAATCTTTTGAGGTAACCACATTTCGAGTGGATGGATCGTATTCCGATCAGAGACATCCTGACTCGGTTACATATATCGACAAAATTGATAAGGATTTAGCAAGAAGGGATTTTACGATAAACGCTTTAGCCATGAGTCGTCATGGCGCCATAATTGATTTATTTCAGGGCAAGCAGGACCTTGAAAATAGAATTATTCGCACAGTAGGGAATGGAAGAGAGCGATTTATGGAAGATCCGTTACGAATAATTCGGGCATTACGATTTAGTAGTCAGCTTGGCTTTAAAATTGATGAAACGACACTAAAGCATATGAAACAAGTGAAGCAGCAGATTGGTAATTTAGCGATTGAAAGGATTACCAATGAATTCACGAAATTTTTTGCAGGAAATTATATTTCGCAAGGTTGCACGTATTTGAGAGATACCGGTGTTTATAAATATCTTCCTGTATTTAAGGATCATGAGCAGCTATTTCATGACGTTGCTTCTATTAAGCAACCTCTATATTCGTTTGGTGAGGTAATGGCTGTTTGCCATTTATTAAAGCCATCACTTAACATATCGATGTGGACAAAAGCATGGAAATGTTCAAACAAAGTGAAGAACGAAGCAATTCAACTGTCGATGCACATAGATACATGGAAAAAATTAGGGGTATCACCGCTGCTGGTATATCAGCTTCCTGAATATTTATATGAGTCATTCGTGAGGGTGGCGAGTGTAGTCGATCCAACAAGTCCGATTCAACTCACGGATTTATGGGGAATTTACGAAACACTGCCGATTAAATCAAGAACAGAACTAGCAGTGAACGGAAATGATATCATACGTTTATTTCCTAGTTACAAAAAGGGGCCATGGATTAACGATCTATTAAATAACCTTGAGAAACAAATTGTTTTACATGGTTTACCTAATCAATACGAAACGATAAAGGAGTGGATAAAATGGAATCCACCCGAAATAAGTTAATAAAATTATTAGCTGAACATACGGAGGATTATATTTCTGGACAGATGCTTTCAGAAAAACTAAATATCTCACGAAGCGCTATCTGGAAACATATGAAGGAACTAGAGCGAGATGGTTACCAAATAGAAGCAAAATCAAAGGTGGGCTACCGAATTATCGGTTTTCCCGAAAGGATAACTGAAAATACGATACAATGGGGACTTAAGACGAAATGGCTTGGAAAAAAAGTAATTCATAGGGAAGTAACGAATTCAACCCAAGTTGTTGCACATCAAGAAGCCAAGGAGAACAAAGGACATGGTACCGTCGTTATTGCTGATGAGCAAAAAATCGGTAGGGGAAGAATGAGCCGAGCTTGGCATTCCAAAAGAGGCAGCGGCATGTGGTTAAGTATGATTTTACGGCCAGAGTTACCGCCATATCTTGCTCCGCAATTAACATTATTAACTGCAGTAGCATTAGCTGATACAATAAGTGACATGACAGGTACAGAACCTTTGATCAAATGGCCCAATGATATATTATTTGCCAATCAAAAGAAATGTGCTGGCATATTGACTGAGATGCAGGCAGAACAAGATAAAATTCAATACGTAGTAATCGGTGTTGGTCTAAACGTTAATCAGCAATTATCAGATTGGCCAGAAGAAATCCAAGAAAGAGCCACTTCATTACAAATTGAAACGAATCAATCATGGTCTATTCAGTCAATTATTCAAGAATTTTTATGTACGTTTGAAAAGACGTATGATATGTATATGAAAAAGGGCTTTGTTGAGATAAAGAAAAAATGGGAAAATTACGGCTTTAAAATAGGTGAATGGATAACGATTTACACATTACAGGAGAAGAAGAAAGCAATATTTGCAGGGATTGCATCTGATGGGGCGTTATTAATCAGAAATGAGTCTGGTAAAGTAGAACGCTTGTATTCTGGGGAAATTGATTGGTTTAATAAAAAAGCGTAATTTACCGTTAAAAGTGAAGCTCATTTTATATTGACCACAAACGAAATCCTGTTATGATAAATACGATAAAACGAATTGATGTACTGGTTGCTAGAAGTGAGGTGAAAAGATGGAAAGATATGTTGTAATTGACTTAGAAACAACTGGTAACGCTCCAGGTAAAGAGGATAAGATTATCGAAGCGGGTCTTGTAATTATCGAAAATAATACAATCATTGATAGCTATTCCACCTTACTAAATCCAGGAAAGGAAATTCCATTATTTATTACAAATTTAACAGGAATCTCTGACAAAGATGTAGAGGATGCTCCTTTATTTGAAGAAAGAGCCGATGAAATAACACGTTTGTTTGAAGACAGCTATTTAATCGCACACAATGTTCCTTTCGACCTAGGTTTTTTAAATACTGAATTAGAAAACTGTGGTAGGAATAAATTAACAACCCCGATACTTGATACTGTTGAACTAGCAAGAATCTTATTTCCGAGATCTCCAAGCTTTAAATTAAGCCAGTTGTCTGAATACCTTAAGTTGCAGCATAATGAGCCACATCGTGCATTATCAGATGCATATGTAACAGCAAAGCTGTTTTTAAGATTAAAGGAGAAATTAGAATCTTTACCTTATGAAACAATAGAACAGCTGTTGAAAATAGAGAAAACATTAAAATCAGATGTATATCAATTACTTCACTCTAGACAGCAGGCTTTACTTTTTTCTTCTGAGGATATATCTGGTATAGAAACATATCGGGGACTCGCTTATCGTCAAACGGAACCACAGTCTGACCAAGTTCGCACGCTTGATTTATCGTTTGGTGAGTACTTGGATCATATATACGAAGAAAATGGAGCAATGGAAAAGCAAATAAATAACTATGAAAAGCGCATCGGTCAACGTGAGATGTCAGAAACAATTTTTGATGCCTTTCAGAGTCACCAACACGCATTCATAGAGGCAGAGACAGGTACGGGAAAGTCGCTCGCATACCTTATTCCTACAATATATGAAGCAATCAAAGACCAGAAACGGATTGTCATAAGTACGTTTACTACTCAGCTACAATCACAATTATTAGAAGAAGAATTACCGATGGTAAATAAATTAGTTAATTTCCCATTACATGCGACTTTACTGAAAGGGAAGTCCCATTACATTAGCTTGGAAAAATTGGAACATGAATTACGTGATTCTCAACAGGACAATTACGATATTGCCTTAACAAAAGCGATAATACTTGTGTGGTTGACAGAGACCGTAACAGGGGATATAGATGAAATTCAACTTCCATCCAGTGGCTACCTCTTCTTTCGACGTATATCTGCTGATACGGAAGAAAATGTTGATCCGACTTCACCTTGGTTTGCTAGATCGTATTATCAGAAGGCGCGTAAAAGAGCTCAGCGTGCAGATATTGTTATTACAAATCATGCTTTACTATGCACGGATATGTTTAATGAATATCAGTTACTCCCAAGTTATGATAAAGCAATAATTGATGAGGCACATCATTTGGAGGATACGGCATCAAGACATTATGGACTTAAGCTAGATTATATTCACATGCAGTATATGTTGAATCAGTTAGGAAAAACAGAAGATAACAAGCTCCTAACGAATCTAATTAATACGTACCAAATAAATCATGATCAGCTTCCATTAGAAAAATGGGATTATATTATTGAGGAAGCTAAATATGAAACAGATGATTTATTTCGTCATTTATTTCAATATGTAGTAGATCAACATAAGTCAAACAAGACTTTAAGTGATATTGGAAGAACACAATATCGATTCTCTCATGAAAAGGAACATCCTGAGAAGTGGGATGCCATTAAGGAAATGGTTAATCGTTTACTATTTTATCTGCGTGATTTAATCCACGGATTAGCTGTTATGGTACATTACTTAGAAAAGAAAAAAGAGATCGAAAGACAGGATAAAGAGCGTATCCAATTACATACAGAGCAGCTGCAAAGCTATATTGATCGACTTGAAGAGCTTTTCCTTGTCGAAGAAACAAGCGAGCAAGTAAAGTGGATAGAAATTGAAGCTTATGGAGCAAAGAATGCAGTTTATTTATATAGTGAGCCAACAAATGTTGCCGGTTTACTAGCAAAAGATTTCTTTGCTAGTAAAGAAAGTATTATTTTAACAAGTGCTACATTGACCATGAATCAATCCTTTCAATTTATTCAGGATAGATTAGGTATTAGTGCTGACAGGTTAATTACAAAACAAATTGAATCGCCCTTTTCTTATAAAGATCAAGTTCAATTAATGGTTCCGAACGATTTTCCAGATATCAAATATGGAAATATCGATGAATTTATATATGCTACATGTGAATCAATTATTTCATTGGCAGAAATAACAGCAGGAAGGATGCTAGTACTGTTTACTTCTTACGATATGTTAAAGCGGGCTCATGCCCTTTTGAAGGAAACATTAGACCTAAGTAGTTATGCCTTAATTGCTCAAGGAATCTCAAGTGGTAGCCGAGCCAGATTAAAGAAAAATTTCCAGACCTTTAATCAAGCCATTCTATTAGGAACAAGTTCCTTCTGGGAGGGTGTGGATATTCCAGGTGAAGATTTATCGTGTTTAATGATCGTGCGATTGCCATTTCAACCCCCAGATCATCCAGTACACGAAGCTAAATCCGCCTATTTAAAAGAACAAGGAAAAAATCCGTTTATGGAATTTTCTTTACCTAATGCCGTCATTCGATTTAAACAGGGGTTCGGCAGATTAATTCGCTCTTCTAGTGATAGAGGAATTGTATTTGTATGTGATGCACGAATGGTTAAGGCGCGCTACGGCAAATATTTTATCGACTCTATTCCACCTGTTCCATTATCTGTTGATTCTACTCAGAAGCTCATGGAAAAAGCCAAGAATTGGTTTTAGTGGTGAAGCCATAAAACGTGAAAGGTGCATGTACAAAAAAGACTGATGCTCGAGGCAAGAGCATCAGTAATAAAGAAGTGGTATGGGTGAGAAAAATTTTGCTAAAAACAATAAAAACAAAACACAACTTGCTATAAGCTTGTTATACTATACGTATGTGTTTGAGTTTATTTTATTTCAGCATATATATAGGTTTCACTTAGCTTGCGAAAGTATGATTAACAATTTTTTGATAAAAAGGGTATTTTACTGGAGGGATAAGATGGATAATAAAATAGAAACATTATCAACAGTTAAGCTCCAATATTCATCAGATCTTTATAAAATAGTTGATAGTTTAAATAGAACATTAAAAGAGCAGGATTTAATGTTCGGTCTAGCATTGGATGATAACGATGAGGATCAGGCAATCTTCACGATTTACCGGACCTAAATGGTTAAAATGGAGCTTACTGATTAGCATAATTATCCTAATTTCCTGTTTTATTTATATGATATTTCTATATGTCGATTTAAAAGAAAGTAAAACCGCAGGCTATGCTGAAACAGAAAGGCAATTATTAAAGGCGAACGCCCTTACAGAAGTAACAGCCATCAAAACATTCAATGGAGAAAAGGCCTATCATGTCGTGTTTGGAAAAGATGGTAAGGAAGAAAAAATTATTTTCTATCCGCTTGAAGGAAAAAAGAAAAATTTGACGACGATTAATCAATCGGAAATTATAGCAGAAGATGCTATAATAGATGATTGGAAACAGCAGTGTAATCAATGTGAATTTGTAAAAATAACACCGGCACTTGTAAATGAAAATGCTCTTTGGGAACTTACTTATAAAGATCAATCTGGTCGATATGTGTTGGATTATTTATCGATCTATGATGGGTCTAGGTATGAGCAGTATCGTTTAAAACGAATGTTTAATTAAAAGGAATGCTAACATAGAAAGGTGATATTAGTGGAACTAGCAAATCGAGTAAAAACCTTAACACCATCCTCAACCTTAGCAATAACAGCAAAAGCCAAAGAATTAAAAAAGCAAGGTCATGATGTCATTGCTCTAGGAGCGGGTGAGCCTGATTTTAATACACCAGAATTCATTTTAAATGCTGCACAAAACGCAATGCGTGAAGGAATGACTAAATATACGCCATCGGGTGGAATAGTGGAGCTAAAACAAGCGATCGTATCTAAATTTAAAGCAGATAATCACCTGGATTATTCGACCGATCAAATTATTGTCACAACAGGTGCAAAACACGCACTTTATACATTATTTCAAGTATTGCTAAATGAAGGGGACGAAGTAATAATACCTGCCCCATACTGGGTTAGCTATCCAGAACAGGTTAAGTTAGCAGGTGGCAGTCCGGTATTTTTGACAGCAAGTGAAGAAAACGGATTTAAATTGACACCAGCACAACTTGAAAATGCGATAACTGATAAAACGAAAGCTGTAATTATAAACTCACCTAGTAATCCAACAGGTATGATGTATACAGAGGAAGAACTTAAGCAAATAGGAGAAGTTTGTTTAAGGCATGATATACTTATCGTTTCAGATGAAATTTATGAGAAGCTGATTTACTCAGGGGATCCACATATTTCAATTGCTCAACTTTCTAGCGATTTGCAGGAACAGACTGTTGTTATAAATGGGGTATCCAAGTCACATGCTATGACGGGCTGGAGAATTGGATATGCAGCTGGACCTATTGCTATCATAAAGGCAATGACAAGTTTAGCTTCACACTCAACATCAAATCCTACATCTATTGCGCAATATGCAGCTCTTGCAGCATATCAGATGGACGGAGAACCTGTCGAAGGGATGAAGCAGGTATTTGCCGAACGCCTAGAAAAACTCTATGAACTCTTACTTGAAATACCAGGTGTTACCTGTATTAAACCGAAGGGAGCCTTCTATCTGTTTCCAAATGTAGAAGAAGCATCAAGAAATAATGGATTTGCTTCTGTGGATGAATGGGTAAGTGCTTTGTTAGAAGAGGAAAAAGTTGCACTTGTACCAGGCTCTGGGTTCGGCTCACCAAATAATGTGCGTCTATCCTATGCCACATCAATGGAAGCTTTAATAGAGGCAGCTACACGAATAAAACGATTTGTATTAAAGCACCAATCTTAATCGTATCAGGAGGTAATTTTTTTGAAAATAACTATTTCACAAGCACCAGCACACAATGATCAAACAGTTACCATGGGAGCATGGCTCGCCAATAAGCGTTCAAGTGGAAAGATTGCCTTTTTGCAACTACGTGATGGTACTGGTTTTATACAAGGAGTAGTTGTTAAAAATGATGTCAGTGAAGAAACCTTTCAACTGGCTAAAAATTTAACCCAAGAATCCTCTGTTTACATAACTGGTAAAATTGTTGAGGACACCCGCTCTCCGTTTGGTTATGAAATGCAAGTAAGTGATATTGAATTAATACATGAGTCCATTGATTATCCAATAACTCCTAAGGAGCATGGAACTGAGTTTTTAATGGATCATCGTCATTTATGGCTACGCTCTAAAAAACAACATGCTGTAATGAAAATACGAAATGAAATTATTCGCGCAACGTATCAATTCTTTAATGAGAACGGATATGTAAAAATTGATCCTCCTATTCTAACAGGTTCTTCCGCTGAAGGAACAACGGAATTATTTCACACAAAATACTTTGACGAGGAAGCCTATTTGTCACAAAGTGGTCAGCTATATATGGAAGCAGCTGCTATGGCTTTTGGTAAAGTATTCTCCTTTGGTCCTACTTTTCGAGCAGAAAAATCGAAAACACGCAGACATTTGATTGAGTTCTGGATGATTGAACCAGAAATGGCTTTTGTTGACCATCAAGAAAGTCTTGAAATTCAAGAGAATTACGTGAGCTTTGTTGTGCAAAGTGTTTTAGAAAATTGTAAGCTAGAATTACAGGTATTAGAAAGAGATACTGAAAAATTAGAAAAGGTAAAAGCACCATTCCCACGAATCTCTTATGATGATGCGATTGATCTTTTAAAAGACAAAGGATTTACGGATATTGAATGGGGAGAAGACTTTGGTGCACCTCATGAAACTGCGATTGCTGAAAGCTTTGATAAGCCAGTATTTATCACAAATTACCCAGCAGAGATTAAAGCATTCTACATGAAGCCTGACCCTAATCGTTCGGATGTTGTTTTATGTGCAGATCTTATTGCTCCTGAGGGATATGGAGAAATTATAGGTGGTTCGCAACGTATTGATGATTTAGAGCTTATGAAAGAGCGCTATGAACAGCATGACTTAACAGGCGAAGCCTATAAATGGTATCTAGAGCTAAGGCAATACGGTAGTGTTCCTCACTCAGGTTTTGGTCTAGGATTAGAAAGGACAGTCGCTTGGATATCTGGTGTAGATCATGTACGTGAAACAATTCCTTTTCCAAGATTACTTAACCGGCTTTATCCATAAATGAGGATTTTTTTAGTGACTAGCTATCAGCTTTTTTATCGCTAATTCCAATATATAGTCGGTTTAAAAGGAACAAACCTTAAACGTATAAGCGTTTATGAACCGCTGCTGTTTTTTGAGGTTGGGGTTTTTACAGCCCATTAACCTGTAATAAAATCCCTTGTCTTTTAGAGCAAGGGATTTTATTATTTTAACAACATGCTATACTTTTAATGAGGTGCTATGATGACGAAGCAAATTTCCATTCAAGATATATTGTTAAACCAAATACAGATTCCTGTAGAATTATTCTTAGCATATAAGGATTTAGGGCTCAATGAAAAGGAAGTAATGCTCTTATTACAGATTCAACGATTCTTACAGGATAGGGTTGATTTTCCTACACCTGATCAGTTAGCTGCCTATGTTACAATGGATGAAAAGGAATGTGCACATTTATTACGGGCACTGATTCAAAAGGATATGCTAGCTATTAAGCAGCAGGAAAGGGAAGGGGAGAAACTAAGTGAAGCTTATTGTTTAACCCCGCTTTGGAATAAATTATTTTCATCGGATATACAACAACAGGAAGCGTCTACTGACGGAACAATATTTATCTTATTTGAACAAGAATTTGGCCGTCCGCTTTCACCGTTTGAAATAGAGACGATAAATGCGTGGCTTGATCAAGATCATATTTCACCTGCTTTAATTAAAGCAGGATTAAGAGAATCTGTGTTGATGGGCAAGCTTAATTTTAAATATATTGACAGAATTCTAAGAGAATGGAAGAAAAAAGGAATCCATACAGTGGAGCAAGCTAGAAATGCAAGTAAGCAATTCCATTCTTCGCAAACAGGAACAAATCAGCCTACCAAAAAAAGAGATACCTCATTTTATTATAATTGGCTAGAAGGAGAAGACTAAGCAGATGCTGAATAAAAAACAGATTAGATTTTGTTTAGATGAAATGAAAAAAATGTTTCCTTATGCTGAATGTGAACTGGAGCATGAAAATCCTTTTGAGTTGGTTATAGCAGTACTTTTATCCGCACAGTGTACGGATACATTAGTAAATAAAGTAACGAAAGAATTATTTAAGAAATATAAAACACCAGAGGATTATCTTGCAGTGCCTTTAGAGGAGCTGCAGAACGATATTAAGTCAATTGGTTTATATCGGAATAAGGCAAAAAATATCCGTAAACTATGTACCGTTCTTTTGGAGGAATATGGTGGTATTGTCCCAAAATCAAAAACAGAGCTTGTTAAATTAGCTGGAGTTGGTAGAAAAACGGCAAATGTGGTAGCATCTGTTGCATTCGGTGAGCCTGCAATAGCTGTGGATACGCATGTTGAGCGTGTATCAAAGCGTCTAGGTATTTGTAGATGGAAGGATACGGTCATAGAAGTAGAAGAAACATTGATGCGGAAAGTGCCAAAAGAGGAATGGAGCGAAACACATCATCGCATGATATTTTTTGGCAGGTATCATTGTAAAGCAAGAAATCCAAACTGTCCAGAATGTCCACTGTTAGAGGTGTGTAGAGAAGGGCAAAAGCGGATGCGCACTGCTTCCCAAAAGTCATAAAATGACTAAGGATATCCTTTTTGTTTATCTAATTAAAATGGAGATCGCCTATGATTGAAACTTAACTCGGGTACGGAATTCAACCTCCTCGACATCTTCATTTACGGCTGTTGAAAAGACTCGAAGTCTGTGCAGACTTGATAAAGTTAAAACTGTATTCAGGGTATTGTCGATTTCCTAACTTACCCAAAAGATTTTAAGAGGTAATTTCAACTAAAAACAAACCAAAAAACACCGACCATGATTTTTGAACATCATGGTCGGTGTTTCGTTTAATGGACTTTTGAGAATACCTCTTTATTATTATTGTTCTTCATCAACTGAATTTCCACTGTCGGGACCTCCGCCTTCAGATCCATCTTCACCACTATTTTCGCCTCCACCTTGTTGAGACGATCCTCCTTCACCACCATCTCCATCATCTCCACCAGATCCACCAGATCCACCAGATCCGTCTCCACCAGATCCACCAGGGTCACCGTTATCTTCTCCCGTTTCATCCGCAGGAACTGTCACGGTTGTATGTTGACTTTGTCCGCGGACTCCTTCGTTATTACCCTTTTTACCAACTGGTGTTACCGTGATGGTATAGCTTTGACCAGGCTGTGCTCCATCAATTTTAAGACCGTTTGCTTCAACTGTCTTCGTTTGTCCGTTTACTGATACTTCGAAGCTGGCAGGCGGACCATTATAGTTCCACGAAACATCAATTTCTGAATTTGCCTCATTGTAAGCGGCTGATAATCCCTCAACAGCTGGAATTCCTTCTTCCTCTTCTTCGCCTGGAATTTTTACTTTCGTGGTTTTCGGTTCACTCTTCATTGATTCATCGTCATTACTGATCGCCACGACCTGAATAGTATAATTAGCGTCTGGCTCTACCTCTTTAATCACCATAGAGGTATCTTCTGTCTTAGAGAGTGTTTGCATTTTTCCATCGTTCATTTGTAATCCGACTTCAAATGATACATCTGCATCGGATTTATAATCCCATGAAACATCAATCGTGTTACTTTCTTCGTTAAAGGTAGCCTTCAATCCACTTACTGCATCTAATTTATCGAACTTCTCGGAGGTGCTGCTTGGTTCTGTTCCTTTTACGAATAGCTCCGTCAAAATAGAGGATGAAGGTGTAAATTCACTCGGCTTCGCCGCAGGATTTGATCCTTTTTCAACCTTTGCTTCTACCACAGAATTTGGCTTAACAAAGTCTTTCGTCTCCACGTCTTTTGACAGTTCCGTCATAATGTTTTTGAATAGGGCATGCGGGATTTTCGTATGACCGCTAGGAATTACATCACGGTGTCCATTCTCATCCGTATAACCACCTGTCCATACGGATATCGTGTAATTTGTTGTATAGCCAGTAAACCATGAATCGGGGCTACCAGATTTATCTTCAAGATTGGTTGTTCCCGTCTTTCCTGCTACTGGTAAGCCAGAGATATTTGCAAGTTTACCAGTACCTTCTGTAATAGCAGATTTAAGCATATCTGTCATCATATATGCTGTGTAATCTGACATAACAGGCTCGGCCTTTGGTTTTAAATCAATGGTTCTTCCATCAGGAAATTCTACTTTGGTTACTGCATATGGTTCATTATACAATCCCTCATTACCAAATGCTCGGAATGCACCAGCTAGTTGTACTGGGGTAACATATGTTTGCGTTCCACCAATAGCATCTGTGATTGTAATTTTATCTTCATGGAAATTAATTCCAAGGCCTTCAGCAAATTTTTTGGAATTTTCATAGCCAACTTCTTCTAATGTTTTTACTGCCGGTACGTTTAACGATTGGTTTAAGGCATGGCGCGCCGTCATCCAGCCAGCGTATTGTCTGTTCCAATTTCGTACCGTTGCTCCTTTTGTTCCAGCTATTTCATATGGCTTATCATCGTTTATTTGATGGTATGTCGACATTTTATTATATTCTATTGCTGGACCATAGGCTATAATTGGTTTAAATGTTGAACCAGGCTGCTGTTCCGTTAAGGCGAAGTTGAATTCCTTTTTCCCTTCGCTATTTCGCCGTCCGCCAATAGCTCGTATCGCACCATTCTTAGTATCCAGAACGGCCAGGCCTGCCTGCATTTCATCATCCGGATAAGGGATTGGATTATCTTCACTATCTGTTAATAAATATTCAACATGCTCCTGGGCACTTGTATCAAGTGTTGTATGAATCGTTAATCCATCTGTATTAATATCTGCACCATCTACTTTTTCTCTAACTTCTTCTTCCACCTTCTGTAAAAAGGCATCATAAGGAGCAGAATCAGGACGAGAGTCGGTTAACAGAGAAGAAATTTCCACTTCTCTAGCTTCATCGGCTTCTTTTTGTGAAATTTTTCCATGGCGCACCATCAATTTTAATACGGTATCCATTCTTTTCTTCGTTAGGTCTGGGTTATTGAATGGATCGTATGCTGTAGGTCGCTGTGGTAAGCCAGCTAAAATGGCAGCCTCAGGAAGTGTTAATTCACTTAAATCTTTTTTCCCGAAGTATGTCTCAGCAGCTTTAGCAACGCCATATGCACCACTACCGTAATAGATCTTATTTAAATACATCTCTAAGATCTCTTCTTTGGAGTATTCACGTTCCAGTTTTAATGCTAGCCATTGTTCTTGTACTTTTAAACTAATCTTTTTCTCAGGCGATAGGAAGGATTTCTCTACAACCTGCTGTGTAATGGTACTAGCACCTTCTGATCCAAAACCATTTGTTATATTGGCTACAATGGCACCACCAATACGTCTTAAATCGATTCCACCATGTTCAAAGAATCGAGCATCCTCCGTTGCTGTAACAGCATCAATTAATATTTTCGGCAATTCATCATAGCTTATTTTCGTTCTTTGCTTATCTCCAAGACTTGCAAATACTTCGCCATCCTTATCAAGAATTTGTGATGCTAATGGATCGGATAATTTTGCATCATCTATATCTGGCGCTGTAGCGATCCAATATGCAGCTGTCGCACCAGCGCCTAGTCCCATTACAACAAATATAATTAATAAGGACAGTACAATTTTTTTCCACATCGGTTTTTTCTTTGATTTTTTCTGTTTTCTTCTCGCTGTACGAGATTGGCTATTTTCTGCCATCACTTCATTCCTCCGTCTCTAAAAATAAAGCTCATCAATGATAGCTAAATAATCAATTCTTGCTTTATATTGAAAAGGGATGATATATCCTTCTTCCTGAATGGTTTCATAGGCAATCGATTTTTTGCCACCATTTAATTTGACGTTCCAGTGCACAAAAAGTTTCTCTGCAGGTAAAAAAAATGTTTCGTCATGTGCAGCAAATCGGATAATAATAAAACTAATTCCTCCATGGTCAACTACAGCCTTCATATGATCTATTTGATGTTCATGTATATTAGCTAGCGGAAACAAGGTTTTATTTTTAGTCTCTTTCGCTTCGAAATCAATATACCTATACCTATAGACCCCATTATAGTCAGTTGTTGATGCTTGTTTGAAATATGCTTCTGTAATAACTGCTGCACTTCGTTTTGGATAGTTTACCTTTACAATCTGTACTGGTGTTGGTTTTTTATAGATAAGTGCTTTATTTGCTTTTACATAAAAAGTGTTCGTCTCATTAATATCTTCTTCTAATGTCATCCCTCGATTACTAAATATATTTGTGTTTTTTTTAGCGTCTTTTGGACGACTGATATTTTTTCTCTGCCCATTTGGGTAATTCATTTGTTGGTTCCTCCTTGCATAATACCATATCATATAAGAAAAAAAATACCATTTAAATAGTACGCATAAATATTACAGAATCGTGCATAGTTAAAACAAACTGTTGAAGGAAGGATGAAGATGTATCCAACGAAAGAACTTCAATCCTATGTCCATTATATAACAAATTCAACTAAATCACGAAATAGAGATAATATTAGCCGCACAACTGCTTATTTTAACTATTATTTGCAATTTCCAGAAATAAAATGGTCATACTTAGCAAGTCTTGTGTCTAGAAATGCAGGGTATAATATGACAGATCTATTGTTACCTCCTTATCGATTTATACTGGGTGATAAGGAGAGAGAGCGATTATTTATGACTTATGAACGCGCAAATTGGTTAATTTTCTCTGATGCATATCCGCAATTACTAATTTACCAGCTTTCAAAGCAACTACGAGAGCCTGTATTTCAGTTATTAAAGGTTTTCCATGTGTCGGATTTTATGATAAAAGAATGGCATTATTTTTGGAAGTTCTCTGATGAAGATCGATTACTTCGAGCATTAATTATAAACGAACAGAATGTAATACATGGGCCAGTAATTGAACAATCATTTTTTAAAAAACGTGTTTTTCACAAGCTACCATACGTACTACAAAATCTACTTTTAATGAACGCAGTACTGTTACCAACAAAATCAACGAATTTGTATGGTGCCTATGTACAAAACTTCACAAGTTTAACCAATCGGATTAATCTCGGAAAAAAACTGGCATCAATATTATTTACCCCATCTGTGTATAATGAAACATTGGCATTTGCTATAGATTGCGAACATACCGGTTCAAGATATGATTATGAGCGTTACTTAGATCTCTCCTTCCAAGCGTCTCCATTCCTACGAATGGTATACCCTATTATTTCACATCAAGATAAGATTCGAACAGATTGGTATAAATCGGGGGGTGTCAAAAAGAAATGGACAAAGAATGTTGCTACTCCAACAAAAAGTGATATTGGCTTAACTTTCTATAAAAAACGTCAGCTTTTGTATGCTTATTACTTTATTCGGTCTGTGTTTAGTAGGCAGGAATTATAACGAAAGGAGAGGGGGGTTATACAAAATTGAATCGAGGTTCATTTGGTATGTTTTTGATTTCATTGGCGGAAAGCGGTATGTACTGTTGTGCAGTGAATAATGCATTTGAAAAAAACGAACTTATCAAAGGGCTGTCCAAAGGTATTTTTGACCTCTAGGACAGCCCTTTGATTTATTTACGTAGATGGTCGGTTAGGACCATCTAATTTCTTATCACCCTTTTTTAGGGATTTTGACCGAATAGATTCAGTTTTTGTTTGGTTTTTCTTATTTTGTTTCATGTGAACTCCTCCTTCAATTATTAGTTTGTCAAAAACACATAAATTAATGAGTTTTATCACCTGTTTTGTAAGCTTCGTTCTAGTTTTGTCGAACAGGAAGGATTGAATGGCTCTAAACCGAATACTAGTAGTAATAACTTAACCAAGGGAGGAGATTATATGTCATTTGCTATCAGGAATCTCCATACAGCTAATCCAGGTGCCGATCGGAAATCGGTTGAATTATCATTGCAACAGTTATCAGATCAGGTACGTTGGCTGGATCAAAAGCTTATGATGAAGGTTGAAAATGAAATATCTGATCAATTTCAGGATAGAATGAATGAAATGAATGCACTAAAAACGACTTTAAAGAGAGTGGAGGGGAATTATTAAAAAAACATGTCCATTATGTTAAAATAATCCTAATAGCAAACTTTGTTAAAGGCGGATATTCAACATGGACATAAAGAAACAAACAGAATTATTAAAAGAGCATGTAGTTCGATTAAAGGATAAATATGAGCAAAACGATCCTCCTGAAAATCGAAAAGATAAAGCTTTGTTTTTAAAGGTTAAAGAAGAAACAACGCCTATTTATGAGATGTTACAACAATGGGAAACGGGCACGCTGCGAATGGTAAAAGAAAGGAAGCTAACTATTCATCCTCAACAGGTGGCTTCTACAAAAGAAAATATGGAACTGCTACTCATGCATAGTTACTATATAGATGTGAGAAGAAAAAGATACATGGAATTAAACCATTCCATTCTCTATATTTTTGACCAAATTATTAGAGAGTTGGAGCTGGGGCATAACTAAAAAGTTCCATTTAAAAGACGAACTATTTGGTGGTTCATTTTTTTCTTAGTCTAGGAAATTTAGCCCAGGGGGATAAATATGGGCATGTTGAGCCACGTCCAGCCTCAGTACCGAGAAATGGAGGCGACTTCACGAATCGCTCTACGCTAAGTCATCATCGGCTCGCAAGCACACCATGATTCTTTTATCTCCATTGACTCGCCCCAGTTGCTACGTTCTAAACGAGCGCTCGCACTTTTGTTCTGTTCCGAGCCTCTTTACAATCATTTGATTTTTACTTATAATAACCTTCCATACTGTGGAGAAGGGGATAAATAATGACTGCTAAATATGAATTAGTGAAAAAAGCCATTCGTATAAGGGATAACGCTTATGTTCCTTATTCCAACTTTCCTGTAGGAGCAGTTTTAAAAGCAAAATCAGGAAAGCTATATACAGGATGTAATATTGAAAATGCCGCGTATCCAGTGTCGTGTTGCGCTGAGCGTGTCGCCATATTTAAAGCAATCGCTGAAGGGGAGAAGGAGTTCACGGAAATGGCTGTTGCAGCTGACACAGATCGGCCAGTTCCTCCTTGTGGATCTTGCCGTCAAGTGATGAGTGAATTCTTTACAGCAGATATGAAGATTCATTTAACCAACCTAAAAGAGGACACTAAAACAGTTACGATGGAAGAACTTTTACCTTTTTCCTTTCAGCCATCTGATCTAAATAAAGAGACGTAAAGGGCGAGGGTTTGCCTTTTTAGAGAACCTCATTGAAAACGTAGATTATTGATAATATTTGCTCTATTTCTTTGTTCATAAAAAGGGCTGCTCAAAGTCGTTTAGACTTATGAGGCAGCTCCATTTTTTGTAGTCTAGGAAATTATAAAAATTGAGCATGAGGATAAATATAGACGTGTTGAGCCGTGTCCAGTCCCAGCGTCCAGAAACTAGGCTACTTCATGAATTGCTCTATGATAAGTCATCATCGGCACGCAAGCTCACCGTGATTCCTTTATCTCCGTTGACTCGCTCCAGTCGCTACGTTTCTAATCGGACATTTGCGCTTTTGTTCTACGTTAAGAAAGTATAAAATCAGTGCAATGACTACGTTAAGCCAAGTAGTTATTTTGAAATGTTAGATGTATATTGGCAATGCTCCGACTAATTACTTCGCTTT